>NZ_JBQQFC010000062.1:0-11239 GCF_052258445.1 Psychrobacter sp. T6-1 | reverse complement strand
TTCATATTCGTGGTTGGCCATTAGGCAGCTGATTTTTTCTTTTTCACAAAACTCAAGGAGAGCCGCGATACTGTCATCGAAATGCGCGCAGGCATAGACTTGTAGCGTGATATTAAAATCTTTGCGCAAATCATGCGCCAAAATAGGCAGAGTGCGGGCGATATGATCCACTTGCGCTAGTGACATATCATGAGTGTGCCACTGCTCAGGGGTATAAAAATAAACGGCTGTTACTGACGCGTCATTATCGTCAGCCTGCTCACAAAGTGCGGCTAATGCAGTGTTATCATGTATACGCAAATCACGGCGAAACCACATCAAATAGTGCGGCGTGCGCCCCTTGTCTTTTTCAGCCTTATTGTCATTATTTGCCATTTAGCTTTCCTTATCCTAATCATAAACAAAACGATGCATAAAAGTATGCTAGGATAAGTTTTTGGATGCAATTGATTTGCCCCACAGGTAACAAATCATCATCATTTCTGATGGTAATTTCTTCGATGATAAATGTTTAGTTTTCGCCTCCTAATTAACCCCCTTTGGTGTTTAAAGGTCATCTCATGCACGTAAAGTTTTGCGGGTTTACTCGTCTTGATGATATTCATGCCGCGATACAGTTGGGCGTGGATGCTGTGGGTCTAGTGTTTTATCCACCAAGCCCGCGCACGGTAACAATAGAGCAAGCGCAAACCTTAACTCGCGCTATTCCCGCCTTTGTGAGCGTAGTGGCGTTAGTAGTCAATATGTCAAAGGATGAGCTTATGCAGTTAGCGGGGCAAGTATCCTTTGATATTATCCAGTTTCACGGTGACGAGTCTGCCGAGCAGTGTCAGGCGCTCGCTGCTAGCGTAAGCAAGCGCTGGATAAAAGCCTTACGCATTAATGCTGAGCAAGAGACACAAGATAGCGTAAAATCTCAGATTGACGCTTTTGCTGATGCTGGCGCAAGTAGTATTTTGCTCGATGCCTATCATCCGCAAAAATACGGCGGTACTGGTGATCATTTTGACTGGGACTTAATACCATCTGAGAGTGCCTTGCCCATTATTTTGGCAGGTGGACTAGATGAAAAAAACGTCACCGCAACTCATAAGCTACCTATCTATGCGGTTGATGTCAGCGGTGGTATAGAGTCTGCAAAAGGCAAAAAAAATACAGCAAAAATGCGCGGATTTATAAAAGCGGTCAAGCGTGATCGATGGCAAAACGAGACGCTGTAAGCGAACTTCAAGTTATTAGCAACACTATCTATTTTAAAACCTCCCATATTAAGTAGGAAATATCATGAGTCAGCTCGCAACCAATTTAGCAGAAACGATTGCCAATCTAGAAGGCGTACAAGATTTTAACCAATACCCTGATGCTCGCGGACATTTTGGTGTACATGGCGGCCGCTTTGTCTCTGAGACGCTAATGGCGGCGCTTGAAGAGCTTGAGACGCTATATACTAGAGTCAAAGCCGATCCCGCATTTTGGGAGGAGTATCATAACGACCTAGTCAATTACGTTGGTCGTCCTACGCCGCTATACCACGCCAAGCGTCTAAGCGATGAGATCGGCGGCGCGCAAATTTATTTTAAGCGTGAAGACTTAAATCACACTGGCGCACACAAAGTAAACAACACTATCGGGCAAGCACTCCTTGCCAAGATGAGTGGTAAAAAACGTATTATCGCTGAGACAGGCGCAGGTCAGCATGGGGTCGCGACAGCGACGATCGCCGCGCGTTTAGGGCTAGAATGTATCGTCTATATGGGTGCAGACGACGTTGAGCGTCAAAAGATGAACGTCTATCGTATGCGTTTATTGGGCACCACTGTTGTCCCTGTTACCTCAGGCTCACGCACGCTCAAAGATGCGATGAACGAGGCGATGCGCGATTGGGTCACCAACGTCGATACCACCTATTACATCATTGGCACGGTCGCAGGTCCGCATCCTTATCCGCTCTTGGTACGTGATTTTCAGGCGATCATCGGTAAAGAGACGCGCGTTCAGCATTTGCAACAAACGGGCAAGTTACCTGATGCCCTAGTCGCTTGCGTTGGTGGCGGTTCAAACGCTATCGGTTTGTTCTTTGACTTTCTCAACGATACTGACGTCAAAATGTACGGCGTCGAGGCCACAGGTGATGGTATTGAATCAGGTCGCCATTCTGCGCCACTTGCGGCAGGTCGTATTGGGGTATTGCACGGCAACCGCACGTATCTTATGGCAGATGACGATGGACAAATCCAAGAAACGCATTCTATCTCAGCAGGTCTCGACTACCCAGGCGTTGGCCCTGAGCACAGCTTCTTAAAAGATATGCACCGCGTAGAATATGTCGGCTGCACGGATGCTGAGGCATTAGAGGGCTTCCATGAAGTCACGCGCAAAGAAGGCATCATCCCAGCACTTGAGACCGCTCACGCTTGCTACTATGCACTAGAGCTTGCTAAAACCATGACCCCAGATCAAACCATCGTCGTCAATATGTCAGGTCGTGGTGATAAGGATTTGCATTCGGTAATGAGCGCAAAAGGGATTGAGTTTTAGTCCCATACTCCAATAACTATTAGCAAGTAACTATCAGAAAAGGGCTGTTAATAGCGGCCCTTTGATTAAAGCCGCATTGATTATATTTAGAGACCCCTATGACCCGAATTGAAAGCACCTTTGAAACTTTAAAATCACAGAACAAAAAAGCCCTCATCCCTTATGTAATGGCAGGCGATCCCAATCCGAGCAACTTTGTCAGCTTGCTTCATGATCTCGTCAAGCATGGCGCAGATATGATAGAAGTGGGTTTGCCATTCTCTGATCCGATGGCAGATGGCCCAACGGTTGCCTTGGCAGGTGAGCGGGCACTAGCGGCAGGCACGAGTACTCGCGAAGCGCTACAGATGGTAGGTGAGTTTCGTAAGACAAACACGCAGACGCCGATTATCTTAATGGGGTATCTCAATCCTGTTGAAATTATCGGTTATGACAAATTTGTTGCGCTTTGTGAGCAATCAGGCGTTGACGGTATCTTGATGGTCGACTTGCCACCAGCGGAGGCGGGTAGCTTTACCCAGCATCTAACGGATAATGCAATTAACGAGATTTTTTTACTATCGCCCACCACTTTGCCTGAGCGCCGTGAGCAAGTACTGACCCATTGTGGCGGCTATATTTACTATGTCTCGCTCAAAGGGGTGACAGGCTCTGCCACACTTGATACCGATGATGTTGCCACTCAAGTACAAGCGATCAAAGCAGAGACCGATCTACCTGTCTGCGTTGGTTTTGGTATCCGTGACGGCGTTTCCGCCAAAGCGATTGGTGCTCATGCTGATGGTATTATTGTCGGTAGCGCACTAGTACAAAACTTTGCCGATATTGATGGTAGTGACGCTAATGCCGTTGCTAGCGCGCAGCAAAAAATCATGGCGAAGATGGATGAGTTGCGCGCCGCACTCGATAGTCTAAGTGCATAAATGGCTAAATCGTATTAACAATAAATCAGGCTCATCGACGTTATTTTGGCTAAAGAACAGCAGACCCGATTGGCTTTGCTAAATTTAGTTTACGTGTGTAAACTAAGCCTGTGCATATATGATTGTCAAGCCTATAACTATCAAAGTTATGGTGCTACATGAGGGATTATTGCAACGACACTTAACGATTAGCGGCAAGTTTATGAGTAGACTTGTCAAATAGCCTAGGATAAGGGCCAATACTATGACTGATACGATAGAAAAACCAGATGCTACCAATGATGGTATGACCAAGCCTAGTACGTGGTTTGACAGGCCGGTACCTGGGGTCAAGCATCAATTGACGCCAACGCTTTCTGCGGTAGAGACAGAGCCGTCAACTCAATGCAGCAATTGTCACTCCAAAATTACTAATACCGCGCTGATATTCAACTGCTACGTCTGTCCGCACTGTGAGCATCATTTGACGATGACTGCACGCGAGCGCTTGCAGTGGTTTTTGGAGCAAGTAGACGGTGAGCTTGGACAGGAATTTACTGCAAAAGACCCCTTACGCTTCGTCGATAGTAAGCCTTATTCTAAGCGTATGGATGAAGCGCAAGCTAAGACTGGGGAGAGTGAAGCATTAATCGTCATGTACGGCAAACTGCGTAATATCGATCTGGTGGCTTGTGCTTTTGACTTTCGTTTTATGGGCGGCTCGATGGGCTCTGTGGTCGGCGATCGCTTTGTACAGGCGGCTGAAAAATCATTGGCAGAGCGTAAACCTTTGGTATGCTTTGCTGCATCTGGTGGCGCACGTATGCAAGAGGGCTTGCTATCGCTCATGCAGATGGCACGTACGGCAGCCGCGATTGAGCGCTTGAGAATCGCGGGCATTCCTTATATTGTAGTATTGACCAATCCAGTCTATGGCGGGGTAACTGCATCTCTTGCTATGCTAGGCGATATTCATCTGGCTGAACCCAAAGCGATGATTGGCTTTGCAGGTAAGCGCGTCATTGAGCAGACGGTGCGCGAGACGCTAGAGGAGCCATTCCAGCGTGCTGAGTTCTTACTTGAGCATGGCGTGGTCGATGAGGTCGTGCATCGTCATCAGATGATAGATACCATCTATCGTTTGCTGGCAAAGATGTGTCACAAGCCTAATGTAGATGCTTAAGCTAAAATATCAGCTGGGTTATACTTATATAGAGATAGCATTTATCGTGCATAGGCGATGAGTGCTATTTTTTTAGGTTTGGTTTTTGGTATCCATGTTATACACTGCCTAGCCAGTTGCTGTAAATCACCGTAAGTCATTTACGGCTGTCTAATTTTGTGTCACCTTATAAAGGTTAATGTAGGTTCTACTATGTCCGTCTCTAGCGCATCCCAGCCCAGTCCAGCCACGCCAGATAGCACCGCCAGTCTCACCGAGTGGCTGAATTACATGCAGCATATTCATGTCTCAGCCATAGACATGGGGCTATCACGGGTACTGCCTGTGGCACAGTATTTAGGCGTTGTACAATCGGCGAAAGACGACGCTTATGTGTTTACTGTCGCTGGCACCAATGGCAAAGGCTCAACGACAGCAGTTATCGCGGCGATGACTCAGGCAGCAGGGTACAAAACCGCGCTGTACCAGTCGCCGCATCTGAGCGTATTTAATGAGCGCGTCCGTATTAATGGCGAGATGGTCAGCGATGAGACTTTGATTGACGCTTTTAATAGTGTTGAGCGCGCCCGCTTGGCTTGTGAGCTGACGTTATCGTTTTTTGAGATGACGACCTTGGCTGCCTTATTGATATTTGCGAACGCGGACTGCGATGTTTGGGTATTAGAGGTCGGACTCGGTGGGCGCTTAGATGTGGTTAATATCATAGACCCAGACTTAGCGGTTATTACCAACATCAGTATCGATCATATCGATTGGCTAGGGGACAATACTGAGGACATTGGCCGCGAAAAAGCAGGCATTTTACGTCAAGGCATCCCTTTAATATATGGTGCATATGAGATGCCAAATAGCGTCAGGAAGCTCATTGATGAGCAGGATATTACTTGCTATCAAGCCGAGCAAGATTTTGGCTATCGCAATCTGGATATCCAAAGATGGCAGTACAGTAATGCCGCTGTCACGCTCGAGCTACCGCGCCCAGCGCTATCACTTACCAATACTGCTAATGCGTTATCTGCTGTGTTAGCCAGTCCATTAAAAGTCGATAGTGCTGCTATCAAGCAAGCGCTACAAACTGTAAAGTTAGCAGGACGTTTTGATTATCGTACGATTGACAATCGCCATTGGTTATTTGATGTGGCGCATAACGAGCAAGGCATTGCGTTTTTGCTCGCGCAATTATTACCGCTTTGGCAACAGCATCTACAAGAGCAAGCACAGAAAACGTCTAGTGCTCAAACCGGCACGATAAAAATGCTGTTTTCTATGCTTGGGGACAAAGATATTGAAGGCGTGGTACAGCAGTTGACGCAAGCTGATTTACCTATTAGTGAGTGGTTTATCGCCGAGATTGACTATCCTCGTGCTGCCAGTACTGAGCAATTAAAGGGCGTTTTGACAGCGTATACTGATACAGATAGTATAAAGGAGTTTGCAAACCTAGCACAGGCTGTGCAAGCGGTTATTGAGGCAAGTACTGAGCAGGACCTAATTGTTGTTTGCGGCTCTTTTCATACGATAGGGGAGTCGCTCGCTGTTCTAAATAGCTGATAGTGAATAAGTGGTCATAATCATCAAATAGTTTGCTTGGTAGTTCTTGTTTGGCATAGCCTAGTAGCAGACAGCATCAAAAATATACTCTATAATCAAAAAATAGCTAATATAATGTGTGCGTTGTTAAAACAGTGACGATTGAGGTCAACAGTGACCAAAGTTTGTGCTAACGAATAGCCAGACAAATAGCGACGCTAACGAATCGGACTTAAACCTACTAAGAGACGTAAACGAATGAACTTTTCGAGACAAGCCTTATTGGGCATTGGAATGATTGTAGGCGGTAGCGTCATGCTATACGCTATGGTGCAGCAAGTAGGCGGCGACAATAACCCTGAGCAAACGACCGCTATCGTTGATACCGCAAGCCCTGATACCGTAGCAGTAGCGCCATTGACCACAGATATCGATACTGAAAAACGACTCTTGGCACAAAAGCAAAAAGAGCGCGCCGCTCGCGTCGCTGAGCAAGAGAGGCGCGCTGAGCAGTTCTTAGCCGAGCAAGAAACGGCTGAGAGCCAAGCGCTGGCAAAAGCTCGCGCAGAAAATGAGCGCTACAGAGACAATATCGCTGAATCAGAGAATGATGGGCCAGAACAAGAGCCTGTACAAGAAACCACGCTAGTAACGCCTACTGTGCAACCGCAGACAATAGCTGCAACGAGCGAGGTAGCTTCAACTGATAATCAAGTCGCTATCGCCGCGCAACAGCAACAAGAACGACAAGCGCAAGAAGCTGCTAAGCGTGCCGAGGCGCAAGAAGCCGCCAGACTTGCTCAAGCACAACAACAGGCTAAAGCACAACAACAGGCGCAAACAGACGCCAAAGCTAAACAAAAAGAGCAAGAACAAGCTGCTGCTCGTCAAAAGCAAATAGAAGATAGGGCCGCTGCCGAAAAGGCTAAAAGTGAGCCACCGACATCGCCTACAGATTATAAGGTTAAGCGCGGCGATGGTCTGATTAAGCTGGCTCGTCAATACAATGTCCCCGTTGCCGCTTTAGCACAAGCGAACGACATCGCGCCTTCAACTGACCTACGATTGGGCCAAACCCTGACTATTCCCTCGCGTAAGCAAATCGAGCGCTTGGAGCGTGAAGCCGCCGCTGCCGAACGCTCACGCGAAGAGAAACGTAAAAAAGAAGAAGCACTCGCCAAAAAATCGACTGAGGCCAAACGCGACGCACAACAAAAGCTAAGCGCTGCGCGCCAAACTGTCAAAGAGACAGACGCCAAAGGCAGCTTTGGGGTACAAGTGGCGCTAGCTGGCAATCAAGCCAAGGCGGATGAAGTCGCCAAAAAATTCAAGTCGGCAGGCTATCAAGTCAAAACCAGTGCAACCAGTCGCGGCGTACGCGTCGTCGTTGGTCCTGAGCGCGGTAAGATTGCCGCGTTAGCACTCAAAGACAAGGTCAACAGCGACCCTAAAGTCGACACCACCGGTGCTTGGGTTTTGTATTGGTAAGCATAACTGCATAAGATCATATATTAAGACACGACATTCATTGTCGTGTTTTTTGTTTTGTGAATTGCTGATTTTGAGTGATTTATATACGATGAGCTATATTCTACTCGCACCTTTTTATTTGTTTTTGTACGACTTATCGGCCTATAAAGGTCGCCTAGTCTTTTTTTATTCATAAGGCACAACCATGTCATTTGGTGTTATATTTTTGCTCGCAGCAGTAGGGTTTTTAGGACTGATCATAGTCATTAGACAGCAGTCAACCGCAAAAAGAGCAGATCCAGAACCGCAGCCGGTCCGCGGTGACGATTTGGCTATATGGCCCTTTGCACCTATTCCCATCATGACAGATACCGAAGTTATCTTCTTTAATAAGCTCAAAAACGCCTTGCCTGAGTATCATATTTTTGTACAGGTGCAACTATCGCGTCTTATCGAGGCCAATAGCGAGGAGACCAGCGAGCGTAGTTTTTGGTTTAATCGTATTTGTCGTCAGAGTGTGGACTATGTCATTACAGATATCGATATGCAGACGACGCTTGTGGCTATTGAGCTTGATGATTGGACTCACAATAGCAAAGCGCGGCAAAAAGCAGATGACAAAAAAGATAAAGCGCTGGCTAGTGCAGGCATCGCTATCGTACGTTTTCACGCTGAGCGTATGCCGAGCGCTGATATGCTCAGATATGAGATTATGCAGGTGATTGAGAACTACTAACTATCAGATTGAAATGAGCCGATGACTATTGCAAAGAAAAATTATATTTTCTCAAAAACTTGTAGACTAATCTCACCGTTAGTTGTAATATTCTGGCAACAAATGAGCGAACTTTAGTTTCTTTGTTTTGTTTCTATAAAAATCTTTAAGGTTACTTATAATACGGAATATAAAATAATTTGAATCAGAATAGTCTTTGATAAAGGCGTCTGACATTAAGGATATTGCAATGAAATTTTTTAAACTTTCGGTACTAGCCTTAGCCACTACTTTAGCATTGAGCGCTTGTGGCGATGATAATGATAGCAATACTTCTTCTAATAACGGCTCAGGCACACCAGGTGTTCCCACTCAGCCTCCTGTTGATAATAGTCTGTCTGATCTTGAGCAAGCTAAAGAGATGATACGTACCGCTAAGCTGTTTGTTAGTGATAATCAAGCAGTCACTGAAGCTTATGAGGGTGCCAGTGCCATCATCACTGACCAGCAGGACGATCGGCTTGGCTATGCTTTAGAGGTGCCGAACAATCTTTCTTATTATATGCAAGAGAACAATCTCTCAAGACTAACGGCTGCAAACATTATGGCTTTAGCTAATGATGAAGAGTTTGAAGTCGCTTTAGGTAATATTTCTCTTGAGCCAAAAGCAGGTTTTTTAGCGACCTTAAATGCAGATGGTCAGTTTGCTCTAACCGGAACCACTGAGGTAGAGCTCGAAGAGTATGAGTATGACTACAACTCGCAAACGGGTCAGTTTGATGAAATAGTTATAATCGTGGATACTTTTGACCTAAGTTTCGATGATTATCAAAATGCCTTGAGCTCAAACACTAATACTGACAATTTTAAGGGTAGTCTTGGTTTTAATAGTATTAAAATTGGTACTGGCAAAGAAGCTATACTATTGAGTTCAACGACCAAAGGCGCCACAGTCAATGGCCAGTTCAGCGAAAAAGTCACTTTCAATGACGAGTTTGATTTTGATGAAGCCAATGTAGCAGGCGTCACTCTCGAAAAAGGCGTCATTACTTTAGGTAAGCTAAAATTAGAAGCCAATGATAGCGTGATCGAAGCGAGAAACTTTGCTATTGAAGTCATGGACATTAGCAAAGAGCTTGCCGACGGTACCTTAGCAGTACGCACTATACCTTACAAGATCGATTTAACTGGTCAGATGATTAAGGAAAATCCAGCAACTAATGTAACGCTTACCCTGAATGCTCTTGCTGATGCCGATGATATCAAGAAGTTTATCACTGTGGATAGTACGGGTAATATTGTAGAGAGTGCTAACAATTTTGTAGGTATGAAAGTATTACTAGCTATCAAAGGCGATGTCACCAAAAATGATAAATTAACGATTCCACTTGACTTCCAAGCCCAGCTTGAGCGTACGGCTCGCAATGCTGTTGAGCTTAAAGGCCTAACTGCCAGCGTGAAGGGTAAGACTCTATTTGTTACTGGAAAATCGACTTTGAACAATGACTACGACGTCGTCAGCACTCAGTTTATCATTAAGCAAAATAATGCCTCTATCACTCTAAATGTCGATGAGGATAGTGATTTTATTACCGATAGTAATGGTAAGCTTGGTGATATCATCGTTAATGGTAAAGACTTGGGTGATCTGATGGACAATGACGGTAAGATTACGGCTAAGTTTACCGATAACAGCTTAATTGTTTTATAAGATTATAGATTCAACATGATCCCTCAAGGGTTTTGAAATCTATAAAATGATTGAAGATATAAAAAGAGACAGTAAGGCCTGTCTCTTTTTTTTGCTCTCCAAATTCTATCGCTTGTCATCTATGGAACGTCCATGATCTCCTCAAGACTACTTATAGCTGTACGTACAACTTGGCAACCATTAACTCGTTATCGACTCGATAGTTCTATTACTTCTATGACATTGATATGCTTAGGGTCGAGCTTATCTATATCTGCTATCGCGCAAGAATCTAGTCTTTCAGAGAGTAGAGCGCCAACTTTTCTGTCCGCCAATATTTTTGCTAGCCAAATACCAACGCAAACACCCAAAGTAGGGTTTGAGGTTATGGCGAGCGCAGATAGCCCTGCTCAGCCTATTGCCGCTTTTATCGATGATTGGGATGCGCCTTTAGAGTCAGGTGAGCATGCTTATGTACAAGGACGGATGGGGCTTAATGTACAACCTGCCAACAGCGCTATTAGCTACGGGTTAGCTTGGCGCTATGATTATTTGATGGAGTTTAGTGAGGAGACGGCAGAAGTCTACTGGCAATACGAGAACAAGCAAAACCCAACACAGAGTAAGTCTTATCCGCTATTTTTGGAGGCTAAGCATAACGAAAGAGTAGGGGCCAATATTGGTTTTACCCAGTCTATAGCTTCTGATTGGCACTTAACGACTCAAGCCAATATTTGGCAGGGGTTGCATGCTTTAGATGGTAAGGTGACGGGTACTCTAAACAGCCGTGTGTTAGCAGCTAGTGAGTCCAATACTATTCGAGATACTATTGATAAAGCGGATGCTTATCTTGATTACTACTACGACGAGCCAGCGCTAGGGGAGGAGAATCTAGGCTGGAATCCTGATAATCCTTCAGGTTACGGTTACTCAATTGATTTGAATCTAACCGGTAAGCTCTCAGATAAGACGCAGTTAAATATTCGCGGATATGATGTCCTTGGACGTATGCGCTGGAAGGAGATGCCGAGCACTCGCTATGCGCTTGATTATGATGTTAATGGACGACCGCTATATAGTCTGGAAGGTCAGCTTGAGACGAAGGATGTCACGCAGACGCTACCTTGGCGGGTTGAGGGTAGTCTTATGCATCAACTAGATAATAATTGGCAGCTTGGCGCACATGGACAAGCCAATGAGGTGCAAGACTT
>NZ_JBQQFC010000061.1:0-11350 GCF_052258445.1 Psychrobacter sp. T6-1 | reverse complement strand
CCCGAGCGTACCACTTCTAGCACGCGTTCACGTCCAATAGTATCGATAAAACCGTCAAGTTTGGCCGTATCACCTACGATTTGAATCGTGTACAGGTTAGCGTTCACATCGACGATCTGAGCGCGGAATATATCAGCGCTACGTTTGATCTCTTCGCGAACATTGCCCGTCGCACGTACCTTTATCAGCATAAGCTCACGCTCAACGTGAACGGTATCTGATAGATTAAGCACTTTAACCACTTCGATCAATTTATGCAATTGTTTGGTGATTTGCTCAACTCGCTCAGGAGAGGTAATGGTCGTTAGCGTCAAACGCGAGATGCTGGGGTCGTCAGTTGGGGCAACGTTTAGGGTTTCGATATTGTAGCCGCGCTGGGAGAACAAGCCGACCAAGCGCGACAACGAACCCGCTTCGTTTTCCATTAATACCGAAATCAGATGTGGTTGTTGCATTAAGTACGCTCCCCTTTTGTTAGCCACATATCACGCATAGTCTGTCCTGCAATTTGCATCGGATACACATGCTCATTACGATCGACATAGACATCGATAAATACCAGTCTATCTTTCATTGCCATCGCTTCTTCTATTTGCGCCTCCATCGTTTCAGGATCAGTGATCTTGATGCCGACGTGACCATAGCTCTCAGCAAGCTTGACAAAATCTGGTAGCGAGTCCATATAAGACTGGGCATGGCGACCTTCATAAAGCATATCTTGCCACTGCTTCACCATACCTAACTGCGCATTATTAATGTTCAAGATTTTGACAGGCAGATTATACTGTAAGCAAGTTGATAGCTCCTGAATATTCATCTGAATAGAGCCCTCGCCTGTGATACAGACGACGTCACGATCAGGATTAGCAAGCTTGGCCGCCATTGCATATGGCAAGCCCACACCCATAGTACCGAGGCCACCAGAGTTCAACCACTGACCTGGCTCAAGATACGTATAATAAAGCGCGGCAAACATCTGATGCTGACCGACATCACTTGTAATGATAGCGTTACTGTTAGTCACTTTATCTAGTGCTTGTACAACGCTCTGCGGCTTGATACCGTTTTCTGTGCTGGTGTCATAGCGCAAACCATGGCGCTTGCGCCACTCATTAATTTGCGACCACCAGTCTAGTAGAGCATGTTGATCAAGCTGCTTGTCATCACCGATACTATCGAGCATATCTGTTAGTACCGACTTAACGTCGCCTACAATTGGGATATGAGCAAAGATGGTCTTTGAGATAGACGCCGGATCTATATCGATATGGATAATGGTGGCGTTAGGACAGAACTTTTTGACATTGTTGGTGACGCGATCATCAAAACGCGCACCGACTGCCAAAATAACGTCTGCATGATGCATGCTCGTATTGGCCTCGTAAGTACCATGCATACCTAACATACCCAAAAATTGACGGTCCGAACCTGGGAACGTACCCAAACCCATCAAGGTATTAGTCACAGGTAAGTTCAAACGATGCGCAAGCTCAGTCAGCTCCGCGTGTGCTTTGCTCCAGATAACGCCGCCACCTGCATAAACTACAGGACGTTTTGCCGCAAGCAAAGTCTCAACCGCTTTTTTGATCTGCCCGCTATGACCCTTGATTGACGGCTGATACGAGCGCATAAAGACGTCTTTTGGATATTCATAAGCATACTTTTCGCTCGGCGCGGTCATATCTTTTGGTACGTCTATGACGACAGGACCTGGGCGGCCTGTCTGCGCGATATAAAATGCTTTTTTGACGATCATAGGGATTTCGCTGGCATGACGCACCTGAAAGCTATGTTTGACGATAGGGCGTGATACCCCAATCATGTCGGTCTCTTGAAAGGCATCTTCGCCGATCAGGCTACTTGGCACCTGACCTGAGATCACAACCATAGGTACTGAGTCCATAAACGCAGTAGCGATAGCCGTTACTGTGTTGGTGGCTCCTGGGCCTGAAGTTGCAAGTACGACGCCAGTATTACCAGTCACTCGAGAGTAAGCATCGGCCATATGACCTGCTGCTTGCTCATGACGCACAAGGATGTGCTCAATGGTTTCTTGTTGAAATAGGGCATCATAAATATGAAGAACCGCACCGCCTGGATAGCCAAAAATGTACTTGACTCCTTCATCGGTCAAAGACTGCACCAAAATCTCAGCCCCAGAGAGCATTACAGGCTCTTGGCCTTCAGCAATGCGTTGCTGCTTTTCTTCAAAGTTCTTGGCGGCATTAGCCGTTTGCGTGTGCCCGGTCATATTCGGACTTTGCGTGGTTTGCGTCACTGTCATCACCTTTTGTTCGGCGCAGACTTACTACTTAATCATAAAAACAACCACGCCTAAATGCGGCCATTCGTACTCAAAAATAATGAGTCTTTGTCTATATAAAGAATAGATATTTGCTATGTCAAAACATCATCACTAAAAAAACTGTCATTAAGACAATGATGTTTGAGCACAGTAAATTTTAGGATCAGTGTTGAAGCAGCGGATTATCGGTATACAGTGACAAGATGCTAGGCATCTATAAAAGAGGCTTATTATTTATGTTGCGCATAGTAGTGACAACTGCACTGATAAAAACAGGATCAGCAGTTATGCTAATACTACAATACAAAACACTTTTATCAGCAGGCATTACTGTGACAGTACGCTGTATTGTACTTGCCATCCATGCAAACATCGCGTTTGATGTTTATAAATAATAAGTTTATCTTAGTCATTGTAGACAGATAAGTCCGGAGACGATGTATATAACAAACATATCATCATCACAAAGAAGAAAAAACCACATAAGCTACCGATAAGTAACTTGTGGTCTTTGTCCTCAAGTGCCACGGCAATAAAGTAAAAGCCGCTCACTGACCAATCAACTGCTAATATTTTCAATGGTTCAAGCGCTATTGTCAAGAAAAACTTCTAACACTTGCGTCTAACTATTGGTTATTATAGCAAGGATATCTGTATCGACAGTCTGTTGGCATAGAACACCGTCATAACCTACTCATTAATATAGATATAAACGCTTCAAACTACATCTCTTCAAACTATATAAAGGATCGTTGCTATGGCAAATGTGCCTACCACTATTGCGACTAAGCTATTTGTAATACTCGCTATGCTCTGTGCTTTGCTGCTATCTACGAGCATGACTCACGCTGTGCAAGTTTATAAGTCGATTGGTGCATATGGTGAAGTCAAGTACAGTCAGCACGCGCCGCAAAATGGCAAAAATATTGAAGTTATCGAATTTCGTAGTGATGGTCGACAAAATAATGCTGGTCAAATGGCGGGCAAAACCAATAGCGAGCAAAACAATAGTGCCCCAGATGCAGAGCAGCAGCGCGTGGCGCAGCTAGAGGCGCGTATAGAGGAGCAAGAAGCTCAAGCGAATGCTCAGCGCTGTCAGTCACTGCGTAATAACCTGACCAATCTAAACGTTGGTGGTCGCATCTATGAAATGGATACTAATGGCGAGCGTCGCTACTTGGATGGGCGCGAAATTGAACTTAAACGTGAACGCGTGCAACAAGCTATTAGTCAGTATTGTACGGGCGCTACGGTATAATGTACCTAATAGACATTATTAGGTAGATTATACTCTTGGATTTTAACGAGTCAAAGTGTGTATTACATGACGAATGGCTGCTGGCATATCTTGAGCCTGTAGCCCTCGCTCACCAATTAGCAGTGCATCATTAGAGAATAATTCATTCACGAGTACATCACCTGCACTACCATGAATAAGTACAGCTTGGCGCAGATGCTGTGAGAGTTTTGACAAATCTTGCTGTGCTAACAAGCCTGCTGCGACTCCTGATAAGACATCTCCCATACCTGCTGAGGCCATACCTGCGTTGCCAGTTGTACAGACATAGATCTGCTCATCCTCTAAAACCATAGACCCTGCTCCCTTGAGCACCCAATCACCGCCATAAATACTCGCGGCTTGTTTGATCGCAGCTAGTCTATTGCTCTCTACCTCTTTTACGTCTTTGTCCAATAACCGCGCCATCTCACCACTATGCGGCGTTAGGCAAACCTTGTGAGCCGTACTATAACGGCGCAGCTGCGCGATTAGCTCATGGTTATCAGCTTGTAGCGATGCTAGATGGTACAGACCATCAGCATCAATCACTATTGGGATATCTTGCGACATTGTGGTTTGTAAATAATATATGAATAAATCTTCTGCTTTTTTATCTCGGCCTAGCCCCATACCTATGGCTAGAACGCTGGCATCATTAATTAACGATTCAGCGCTATTCTTATCATGTAAATCAAGCGTCATCGCATCAGGCAACGAGGTTAATAGCGCACCATGAAAAGCGCTATGACAAGCAACGGTTATCTTGCCTGCGCCTGTTGCCATAGTGCTAGCGGCAGATAGTATCGCGGCCCCGCCCATACCCTGTGAGCCATCAATACGGTTACCGCCAACGATTAACACATGACCATAGCTGCCCTTATAGCTGTTTTGACGGCGCTTAGAGACCTTATATGGTCGGGTAAGCATAAGAGCGGCGGGCTCAATGTCTGCATAAGGAATAAGCGGTATATCAAACACTGTTCCGCTGTGATCCATACCATCTTTGATATGTAGGCCAAGCTTACGGGCGATCAAGCACAATGTCACGTCTGCCTCGATCGCACACCTGTCAAAGACTTGCCCAGTTGAGGCGATTAGTCCACTTGGGATATCAATAGCTATGCTTAAAGCATGATAGTGTCTTGAGTAGTGATTAAAGGCTTGAATAGCTCGTTTGTAGACACCTGCAGGCGCGCGATCTAAACCTATGGCAAACAGAGCATCGATATATACATCGGCCTCTGCCCTATAGTGCTTTGAGTGACTGATGTCTTTAAAGCCATTATTTTTAGAGCCACTATCTTCAAAACGCACTGTTTCGATATCACTGTCCATAGTGATCTGGCGCGCTTTTATTGCGTCAGTCATGGATACTATGGTGTTACTATCAACAGCTAAATTATCCATATCTAAACCAACCGTAATGACTCGTACTTGCCAGTCTGCTTGTTTTAGATAGTGCGCGACAAGCCAGCCATCGCCGCCGTTATTGCCTTTGCCAACCCAAATAATAGCGCTGGGCTGATGATTCTCCTCATGACAGACTGTCTTGCTAGCCGCATCAGTACTACGATATTTTTGCTCATAAAGCGTTCTGATATGCTGCGCTACTTGCCAAGCAGCTTGTTGCATTAGGGCGAAGCTGTCATAACCTTGGGCAAACCAAGCCTTTTCCATAGCATAAATTTGCTCACTACTGTAAAGAGCGACTGGCATTGTGTTTTTGGATAACGAACTTAGTAAGTCTGACATGACTGACTCTCTGCGTTAATTATATTTTTTAGACTTGCGCTTAGGACTTATAAGCTTATCATATAAGTATCTTAGCCAACATCTAGCCCGTTTATGACTCATAATATTCAGTCCACTCAAAAATCAGCGATAAGCCATAGTAAATTACCATCAAACGCCGTCGAGATCGATAACGTCAACAACATAGACACGTTTGCATCCGCTGCTGAGGTTAAGGAATGGATCAAAGCACAAGCAAAGTCTCTCGGTTTTGCTGATTGTGGTTTTTTGTCTGTACACCATCCTTTGTTTGCCGAGCAAATAGAGCAGCTACAACGCTGGCTGGATAAAGGCTATGAGGGTCAGCTCAATTTTATGCACAACAATCATGAGCTGCGCGCGCATCCTGAGCAGTTAGTAGCAGGGGCTAAAACTATTATCAGCGTGCGTATGGATTACCTCACTCAAGTACCGACGCCGCGTACTATCGCCGACAACCAATACCCCAATCAAGGCATTATTGCCCGCTATGCGCGCGGGCGCGATTACCATAAGACCATGCGCTCTCGCCTGAAACAATTAGCGCTACAGATTGAGGCGATGCTCCCTGAGTGGCAACATTTAGATATTGGCAATACATCAAATTTTATCTTTCGTCCCTTTAGCGACTCAGCACCGATATTTGAGCGCCCTATTGCCGATGCAGCAGGTCTTGGCTGGACAGGTAAGCACACCTTACTACTCAATAAGCAAGCAGGCTCTTTTTTTGTGTTGGGCGAGCTGTTTATCAGTCTAAAGCTACCTGACGACAAGCCCGTAGAGGCTCACTGCGGCAGTTGCCATGCTTGTATAGATATCTGTCCCACTCAAGCTATCGTCGCGCCTTATGAGCTTAATGCGGCAGCCTGCATCTCTTATTTAACCATTGAGCACAAGGGATCTATAGACATCAAGTATAGACGCGCTATAGGCAACCGCGTCTTTGGCTGTGATGATTGTCAACTGATCTGCCCTTGGAACCGCTACGCTAAAGTCACAGACGTCGAGGACTTTGCCCCTCGTCATCATTTAGATAACAGCAGCTTGCTCGATCTTTGGCGATGGACGGAAAACGACTTTTTGAATAATACTCAAGGCAGTCCGCTTAGACGTACAGGCTACGTCAACTTTTTACGCAATATCGCTATCGGCTTAGGTAATGCAATTGCTAGTACTAAGGTAATAGTCGAGCTTGAAGCAAAGTTGAGCGTTCACGATGAGATGCTGGACGAGCATATTAATTGGGCAATAAAGGAGCAGCAAGGTAGACTGACAGAGTCTTAGTCAAGTACAAAAAACGCCCCTCATATAAGGAGCGTCATGACAAATATATAGCATTTGCGATTAGAAAATTCTGATCACTTTATGGCTTAGGAATACGTAACACTTGACCTGGATAAATCTTATCTGGATCAGAAAGCATAGGTTTGTTAGCCTCAAATATCTTCATATAGTCGCTTGATGAACCGTAAACGTTTTGGGCAATTTTAGACAAGCTATCACCAGACTCTACGGTATACATAGTAGATTCAGGCGCGTCTTCTTCGATGTTGATATTATCGATCACTTTTGCGACGTTCTGTACGTTACCAATAGCGATAATAGCTTTTTCGCGATCAGCTTGAGTTTTGGCATCACCACTGATCTCAGCGGTATCTGTTGAGCCATTGTATTTGACTTTTAGATTACTGATATTGAGGTTTTGCTGCTGAATGCGGCGTAACAATAAGCTCGCTACAGATTGAGCCGATGGCTCACTCGATTTGACTTGCGTATTAGCATCAGCTTTGGTTTCAGTCTTAGCATCATGCTTGTCATCATCACGGTTAAAAATTTTGTCACCTATATCCTTTGCGAAACTGAACATTCCCATATTATTGCTCCTTCACTATTGTTATTAACGTTTTTTGTTTGCGCTATCGAGTATAGCAAAACACATCGCTTTGCCAAGTAAAGGTATGTTGAATAATGTTAGTCTCGCGTAGAGACGCTATATTCGAGCATAAGTATTTAAGTACAAGTATTTAAACACAAGTATTCAAGCACAAAAGTTTAGGTACAAAAAAACCGCTTACCTAGATAGATAAGCGGTCAATCAACTAATAATGACGGTTTGTCAGTTATAGCTGAGCTTGTACATAATCAATTGCTTTTTGTACAGTAGTCAATTCTGCTGAATCTTCATCTGGAATAGTGATACCAAAATCACTCTCAAACGACATAACCAACTCAACCAAATCTAACGAATCAGCACCTAAGTCTTCCATGAAGGCTGCATCGTTATTCACGTCTTCAACGTTCATACCTAGCTGTTCAGCTACTGCAGATTTTACTCTTAATTCAACATCATTACTCATATAGATCTCTCCCTTTTTGTCTATCATTTTTTAAGATTGATAAAGCGTTATTTTATATACTATCCAATAAAACCTCATTATCATACAAGGTTTTGACATAAAAGTATGCGTTATTATAACACCATTTATTAGAGTTTACACTCGTTCACACAGTATTTTATTATCAGTGTGTAACGATGCTACATATACATACCACCATTGACTGGAATGACCGCACCTGTAATATAACTGGCCTCGTCACTAGCTAAAAACGAGACTGCAGCAGCGATGTCTTCTGGTTGACCTAAGCGGCTAATAGGTACGGCATCTAGCATAGAATTAAGCAGACGCTCATCAAGCTCATCCGTCATATCTGTTTCAATCAAACCTGGTGCGACGCAATTGATAGTCACTTGGCGTGAGCCAATTTCACGGGCTAATGTGCGGCTAAAGCCTTCAAGACCTGCTTTGGTCGCTGCATAATTGGACTGACCTGCATTGCCCATCTTGGCAACAACGGAGCTGATATTAATAATACGGCCGCGGCGAGCTTTCATCATGCCGCGAATCGCGCGTTTGCTCATACGGTACACCGAAGATAGATTAGTATCGATGACGTCATCCCAGTCTTCATCTTTCATACGCATGAGTAGACCGTCTTTGGTGATACCCGCATTATTTACCAGTACTTGTACGGCCCCATAGACGCTCTCAATCTCTTCAAAGAGCTTATTGATTTGTTCGGTATCACGCACGTCCAGCACGCGTCCAATACCGCCTGTATCGTGTAGATATTCATCAATAAGCTCAGCGCCTTTTTCAGTAGTCGCTGTGCCAATGACAAAATGCCCTTCTTTAGCAAAACGTTTGGCAACAGCTTTGCCAATACCGCGACTTGCGCCCGTTACTAGGGTAATTGTACGGCTCATGATAGCACCTCCATTAACTTATCCAAACGAGCAAGCTTGTCAGTAGGATAGCTTGTAATAGGCTCTGCTTGGCGCTTAGCTAGATTACTCAAAACATTACCGCTACCGCATTCGATCAATATACCGATTTGTTTGTCTGCCATCTCTTGCATCGTTTTGGACCAAAGGACAGGTTCACTCAATTGTTCTGTCAATGCCTGCTTGATACCTAGTGCGCTACTCTCAACGCGGGCATGACGATTTTGAATAACTGGAATAGCGGCCTGCTCAAATTCGATATTATCCAACGCCTCAGCGAGCGCTCGACTAGCAGGATGCATAAGTGCACAGTGCGAAGGCACGCTAACCTTTAGAGGTATGGCTTTTTTACCTGTGTTTTGGACTTTATCTATGACAGCGTTTACGCCAATAGCATTACCAGATACCACGACTTGACCTGGGCTGTTGAAGTTAGCCGCACCGACGATAGCGCCATCAACGTGCTCGGTCGCCTGCTCGCACAAGGTTTCAACTCGTGCATCCTCAAGACCTAGCACGGCTGCCATAGCCGTATCGATACCGACTACCGCCTCTTGCATAAACTGCCCACGCTTATGTACTAACTTGACAGCATCAGCAAAACTGATCACGCCAGCTGCACATAGCGCACTATACTCTCCAAGTGAATGTCCAGCTAAGTAACACGGCGTCTTGGTTAACTTATCTTGTAAAATACGCCAAATTGCGATGCTAGCCGTTAAAAGTGCCGGCTGAGTGTACTGAGTCTGGTTGAGTCGCTCTTCGTCTTGGCATATTGCCCACAAGTCTTCGCCAAGTACCGCACTTGCTTCGGCAAAAGTATCTTTGATCTGAGGGTAATGCTCGGCAAGCTCTGAGGTCATAGCGACCGTTTGCGAGCCTTGTCCTGGAAAAATAACAGCGATACGCGTAGGCGGCGTTTTTGTTGAATCGGGTGCTACTGCCATAACCCATATTCCTTATATTGTTGAATAATTCCCTAAAAGCGAGCGCTTATTTATATTCTATTATTATTAATTTATCAGTAAATGGTAGGTACTAGCTATCGTCTATGTATTTGTAATCATCGTAATAGGTTATCTAGTCTTTGCAACTAAGAAGTCTATACAACAAAATTCTACTGATATAGTAAGCCTAAATGACTCAGACTGTCAAAGGTTAGAAAATTAACCTTTACTACTGCAATAACAGAAAGCTGCAATAACAAAAAGCCAAGTTATCTGCATGCCTAATATATGACAGCGAATAACTTGGCTCTTGCTACAAAAATACTTAAGCGCTCATAATCCTTTGACGAATAATACCTATACTTATCAAATCACGGATAAACATATCTATTAGTCTTAGGACTACTTCATTTAAGCATCTTGACTGACTTTGAACAACTGACGACCACGATAAAAACCGTCTTTGGTCATGTGATGACGACGATGCTTTTCACCAGTGGTAGCATCTACGCTTAATTCAGCCACTTCCATACGGTGGTGTGAACGGCGCATGTCACGACGCGAACGGCTTTTACGACTTTTTTGAACAGCCATGATGTAGCTCCTATACTTAAGGGAATAAACTTAAAATTCAGTTTTAACCGATACAGGTTTAGGTGTATTGATAACCACTTAAACCTTATGCATCGTTAAATTAACGAGTTTGCCAATTGCTTTAAAGCTCTGACTAAATCCAAACCAAACGAGCGGTTTGTCTCGTTGAGGCTTTAAGCAAGCGGCACGTTGCCAGAATGCAATAAACCGGACATTATACGCATGTTTGACGTATTAATAAAGCCTTGGTTTTGTAGTTCGTTTTAGGACATTTTGCACTAGGGCGCGTTGCTTCTACAACTTACTATTTAATTATAACTTACCCTTTAGTGAGGCAAGCGCAGCGAATGGGTTTTCGTTTTCTTCTTCTGGAATATCACCAACTTGCGAGGTCGCCATTTCACAATCCTCATGCTTTGGCGATAAAGGGGCTTTGAGTAATATCTCATCTTCAATCAGTTTTTTTAGAGGCAGTAAGCGCTCAGGTGACTGCTCTGTTACGATCTCATCTAGCAATAAGTAATCTTGTTCTTCATCGATCAGACTCTCTTGACTATCATCATCTAACAAAGCAATGTCATAATCGTCTGATAAGTCAATAGCAACCGGCTGTAGGCAGCGCTGACAAGTCAGCCAGACCTCTCCTGCCAAAGTAAAAGCCAAATGCAGTACATTGCTACGTCGATATAACTTGGCATCTAGCTGTAACTGTGGCTGCTCGTGCTCTGTTGTGAGTACGTCTTTGAGACGAGCAAAAGTATGCGGTGCCAACAGGCCTGACCATTCAAAACCAGTGTCTTCCCACTTATTTAATGAGATATTATCAGGTAAAATGCTTGATGGTGCCTTTTGAGTATCGCTGTTAGACGCTGTGGCTGAAGTGCTCGACATACGCGGCCTCTCAATATAAATGGTGTATAATATTGCCTGCCATACTAACGCAAAGCCCTATATGACGCTAGCGCTAGTATGTTACGATTTTTACTACTTTTTATATGCACTTTCGCCTTAAACCTATACCTAAACCAGCCGTTGTCTTATGACTTATAACATGACTATTCATGATTTTTCAGCTTTATTAACTGCTACTGACGCTCTGTCTTTAATGAATGAACTCAAGTCTTATATACAGTCATATGATTCTCCATCAATCCTCACTGATATTCATTCAT
>NZ_JBQQFC010000060.1:0-11510 GCF_052258445.1 Psychrobacter sp. T6-1 | reverse complement strand
TGTCCCATAGTAGTAATCAGATCAGGACTGATGATTAGCTTCTCCATAGCTTCAGCCAACTCACCAACTGATTTTACGGGTACTAGATAGCCGTTGCTGCCCTCTACTACAGTCTCGCGGCAACCGGGTGCATCAGTAGTGATAATAGGGCGACCCATAGCCATAGCTTCTAACACCGAGCGCGACGTGCCTTCCCTATAAGAAGGTAATACATAAATAGCGCTGGCAGCGATAGCAGGTCGTACATCATCAAGCTTACCCCAATAATTAACAATACCAGTCTCTACCCACTCATCTAACTGCGCTTGATCAATAGCTGCTGGGTTCTCGTCTATCCAGCCTACTAAATGAAACTCAGCTGCTGGATATTGCTGCTTAATTATTTTGGCAGCCTCAACATACTCAACGACCCCTTTGTCTTTAAGGAGTCTAGCTATCAATAAAAAAGAAGGTTTAATCTGTCCTGCGTCATCTTGAGGAAACGGCAGTACGCTAAAATCTGCGACGTCTACCCCTGAGCCATTGACGACGATAGCAGGTGTATTTTCACCAAGCAAATTGAGGGTTTTGAATAAATTGAGATCGTCAGGGTTTTGAAAAAACACTTTGGTCGATTTAGACAAGGCCTGCTGATATAGGCCATGGACGAGCTTTTGAAAGCGACTGCGTCTGCCAGACTCTTCAACCTCTTGAAAGGTATAGCCAAGACCTGAGAGTAGAATAAAGCGCTTAGGTACTTTAGCAAGCCAAGCGGCTAGCGTGCCATAGATAATTGGCTTGATGGTATATGAGAGCATGTAGTCAGGCTGTATTTCGCGTAGTCGTCGATATATCGCTATTAGGGTTTTGGTATCTGATATAGGGTTAGTCCCAGTACGCTGCATAGGCACTTCGTGGAGGACATAGCCTAAATCAAGCAGCGTGTTATAGTCTTCGATATGCTCTTTTAGCTCTGGTGCGATCACATGTATCTCGTAGCCTAGCGCTGCAATGTCTTGTAATAGCTTACCGCGAAAGTTCAACACGTGAGGTAAGTAGTTTGCACATATCAGAAATTTCATAAGTAGCACGCATTATATTGAGGGAGAAATAGTAAGAGTGTAGAAGTAAGTCTATTCAACTTGATTCTATAATGAATTTTTAGGCGGTTGAACATATCTTTTTGTCACATTACTTCTAAGTTTAGTGATATTACAGTCTACACAGACAAATAGAACGTACATAACGACAAAACCATAGCGGTAGCGTACTGCGGTACCATAATTAAATACAACTAAACCATATACGGACATAGATAGCGCCATGAATAGCAGCCAAAAAGCAAGTCTATCTGGGCTCTTTTTCCAAGCTTGGCGAGTAATTAGAAATAGAATGATTAGAATAAATAAGTTTTCGAATGACTGTATAAAAGGTAAGAGACCGCGCGCCTCCCATATAAAAGGTTTAGATAGGAAGTAAAATCCTGAAGTAATCCCTTGTATGACAAAATCACCTACCCCTGAAATTAGCTGTATATTATTGGGGTCGCCGCCATCCTCTACGAACATAGAGACCCTAAACTTATTAACTAATGGCAACGCTATAGGAGCAGAAGCCATTAGTGACATAAGAGCGATGACCCCAATAACTAAGGCTTTTTTTAGGCCCATACCTTTTTTGGCAACGTCGAATAAAAAATACAGCAATACTACTGGACCAACAATATAGAAATTTTGGAACTTGATAAAGTATATAGGCACCATACAAAGGATACTTTTTATCAGCTTAGACTCTCTAGCGTATACGACTGCCAATATCATAAAAAAGAGGATCAGCGTCTCTCTAAGACTTAGTGCTGTATATAGCGCCAAACTAGGGAAAAGTAGGTAAAACCATAGAGATACTTTGGTAAAGATGTTCTTTGCATATAATATAAAGAATAAAATAATATAAATAAAAGTATTATAAAAACCTAAGCTGATAGGTGATACTGGGGTTGGAAATGGCATAACTGCAAAGAAGGTGCTAGCCTCTAGTACGTTGCTACCACTACTGAATGCTTCAACTATGCTAATTTCGCCACTTCTTATGGCATTGACGCTAGTCCAGTATTTTAGTTGATCTGGCATATAAGATACGCTGAACAATACATCATTTAGGACAAAAGGTAAGAAACAATGTAATACAAGTATAGTTTGATAGTTACGAGGTACTTGAAATTTATATCCAATTACAAATATAGTCAACAAACATATTAACAGACTAGGCAAATCGAATAGCCTAGTGCCTATAAAATTATAACTATAAATCCAACTTAGATCTGACATTCATTTATCTCAATAGTTTTATTCTATTTAAATTGAACTTATAATAATTAGTTCAGTTACCACATACTTTATATCTCGATTATTAAAGTAATTCCTGCAAAAATTTCAATCATAAATTAAAATATAAAACTTATTAATTCAATTTATACTATGGCTGGTCCCTTATAGGATAAACCTATTACTACTATAATGGATTCTGAACAACCTTTAAGACCTCAGAACAGAAGAAGAATATATACCAGTAGCATATTATTATGGTTGTACTCTTTTTTAATTTGAATTAACTATATATTGAATGATTAGTATGATAAATATCAAGACTGTTAACCCTTAGAATTTCAAGGCTACAAGATGTAAAGAAAAATATCAAATACAAACTATATTTCTAATTTCGACCATATATATCATGAATTCTGACTATATCATCTTCTCCTAAGTAAGCACCTGATTGAACTTCAATTAATTCTAATAGAATTTTACCTGGATTTTCCAATGAATGTATTTTTCCAATGGGTATATATACTGACTGGTTTTCAGCTAGTATTTCGATCTTATCATCTATAGTTACTTTAGCTGTACCACTGACTATTATCCAATGTTCAGCTCTATGATGATGCATTTGCACTGAAATTTTTGCACCTGGCTTTACAGTAATGCGCTTTACTTGATAGCGTTCACCATTATCTATCGAGTCATAAAAACCCCATGGACGATATACTTCACGATGGTTAATATATTCAGTACGACCATCCCTTTTAAGTATATCAACTATTTTTTTAACATTTTGTACACTATTTTTATGAGCTACTAATACCGCATCTTTGGTTTCAACTACGACTAAATTTTCTACACCTAATGTAACGACTAATTTATTACCAGAATAAATTAGACTATCATTTGTCTCAAAAGGTAATACGTCTCCTTTACATACATTTCCTTGCTGATCCTTAGTTCCTATTTCCCACAACGCCAACCAAGAACCAATATCGCTCCAACCTGCATCTAATTCAATCACTGCTGTATCTGAAGACTTCTCCATGACTGCGTAATCAATGGATTCCGAAGGGCAATCTACAAAAGCCTGTGAATTAACACGAACAAAATCCATGTCTACCTCCATACCTTTAGTTGCTTTCTTACAGGCATGTAAAATATCAGGTCTAAAAGCTTTCAAGTTTTGCAAGAAAACGCTAGCCTTGAACATAAATATACCACTATTCCAATAATATTCTTTTGAATCTAGATAAGTTTGTGCAGTTGTCATGTCAGGCTTTTCAACAAAACTTATAACTTCAGATCCATTAGTAGATAAACGCGCACCAATTTTTATGTAACCATAACCAGTTTCAGGATGAGTAGGTACGACTCCAAAAGTAACTAGTTTATTTCTAAGAGCAATTTCTTCACCGTTCTTTACTGCTTGTAAGAACTTCTGTGTGTTATGAATAAAATGATCAGCTGCTAAAACTAACAATATTGGATCTTCACCATTACTAGTAGCCTTCAAGGCAGCCAGTGCGATAGCAGGTGCTGTATTGCGACCAACTGGCTCTAGCAAAATATTTGCATCTTTTGCGATTGAGTTCCTTAATTGCTCGGCGACTAAAAAACGATGATCCTCGTTACAGATAATTAATGGATTAGAAGCGGATAAACCTTCCAAACGTGATAATGTTTGTTGTAATAAAGTCTCTTCACCACAAAGACTCAAGAACTGTTTAGGATTTAGTTTTCTCGATAAAGGCCAAAGTCTTGAACCAGAACCGCCAGCCATAATTACAGGTAATATCATAATGATCCTATTTTAAACTATTTTTCGTTGATTATATTACTTTTATATCTATCAATAGACGATTCACAATATTTTTCCATAAAAACCTCTCTTCAGCTGAATTACTATATCTTTTAGTGTTATTTAATGCTTTTTCTAGTTCATTAAGAAGTGATCTTATGTCTTTAACTTTAAATATATAATCACTGCTAGTTAATATCTCTTTAAAAACATCTATATCACTACAAACTATTTTGCAACCTTGAGACTTTGCTTCTATTATAGGCATACCAAAACCTTCTAAAGAAGAAGGAAATGCATAAACCTTAGTTCTTCTATACAAACTGATTAACTCACTCTCTGAAAGACTATCAAGTATAGTAATACTATGACCTAAACTATTTGCCTTATTTATTAATGGTTTTATTACGCAATAGCCTCCATTATCTACTCCAACAAATACGATCTTTAAGGATAAGTTATATAAAATTACTGCTTCAAGCAAATCAATATGTCTCTTTCTGTTTTCGAAATGTGCTACATATAGTATATCAATATCTCTATCAACATTAACGTCAACAAAATTAGAAGTATATTCACTAGTTATACCATTATAAGAAACAACAATATCATTATCCAATAACCCACAATTTTTCACTAAAAGGTTTTTAGAGTGATTACTAACGGTAATTATTTTAGGAAAAAACTTTAACATCAAAACATTAATTCTTCCAATAAAACCTTTAATCTCGCCACTATCATTGAGGATTTTTCTTAAATCATGTATTAATAAATATGTATCATGTTTTAAATAAGAAAAAACTGGAATAGGTTTGAAATCATTAATTACAATTCCTTTAGGTAGTATAAGAAACCTAATATTGAGCCAAATCCATGTTAAAAATCTTGACCTAGAGACAGAATCAGGTATGTATAAACACCTATGCTCACTTATTCCATTTGGGGTATTCCCATCGACAACAATAATAGTATATTCAATTGAAAGTCTTTCACATTCAAAGATTATTTCTTCAAATCTTTTATTAGCCCCTGAAAACCTTTTGGACCTATAATATGGTGAAGAAAAATACAACATTATTAACCTCGAAATTAAATAGAAGCTTTAAGAAAAAATTTATTAACTATCATACTGAATACAATATCTCATGAATATAATCATATGAATGATAAATAAGAACGAAAAAAATTACACGCTTATTCCTAATTTTGAAACAAGTTTACTCCAAGAATAACGGTTTTTTATTACTCTTCGATTATTAAAGTAAATAAATTTATCAGATATTGTATTTTCAGATACTAATGTAATTGACTTGGCTAGTTCTACTGAAGATTGATTACTAACAAAATAAACATCTTGACATCCTAATAGCATATTTTTTACATTAGTATTAACACCTGATTTACGATTAAAAGCAACAATTTTCAAACCTGACATAGCAGCTTCCAAAATGGTCTGACCAAAAGATTCGTATCTTGAAGTCATTAAAAATATATCACTAGATTTATAAAAATATTCAGGGTTGTTAGTTGATTCAAATATTAATATCTTTTCCTGCAACTTATTATCATTTATTAAATTTTTATAATTTTCTAACTCGGGTCCTGAACCCACTATTACGAGTAAATATTGTTCTGACAAGTACTTCATAGCTAGAATTGCTAAATTAAATTGTTTAATTTCACTAAATCTTCCTAAAGCTAATAGAACTGTCCTATTTTCTGAGATATTATATATTTTCCTGAGATTTTTTTTTTCAGTAGTAGTTGGAATAGAAAACTTTTTAAAGTTTATACCTGGTTCAACTATTTTAGGTGATATGAACCCCAGACTAGATTTTTTGACTTGTTCAACCATACTTTCTGAAAAAACATAAACATCTTTTGCAACAATAAACGCTGCAAACTGTAATTTATTTTTTACAAATTTAACTATACTATTCATGGTAGAATGTTCTAAGCTACTACCTTTATTGGAGTAGTAGCTTACTTCAGGCACAATATAATTAACATTTTCTATACAAGAAAACCAACTTACAATCGTTAAAAAATAACTTCTAGAAATTATATGATTATACTTATTTTCTTTGTTTAGGTTTTTTAGTAATTTACTAGAATAAAAAATGTTCTTAAAAAAAGAAAATTTACTAAAGTCGTATTTGTAACGGTAAATATTACAATCCTTATTATTCTCAAAAAAACTCAAAATTTCTTCATCTTCATTATTTCTATTGCTACAAAAAATATCGACTTGATAACCAGCATCATATAAAACGTTTGTTATTTCTGAAATAGAATTCTCAACGCCACCAATATTAGGTTTATAAAGAACATTCATTAATAATACTTTTTTCATTATGGAAACCACCTAAATTACTTTTCGCTTAATTTCAATTACCTTTTTATATAAATGTATTGCAGAATACTTTACAATTGCACCATAACCTATTGATGGATATCTTTTCTTTAATTTGAAAAAGTTTTTAAAATCTTTCGAGCGGCTATACTGGTACAACCTATTGGCAATCATACTCTCAAAATATTTTTTCTTATCAAAGTCCTCTATATCATCTAATTCAAGATGATATATATACGTACTATCCAAGTTCTTACTCAATTCAGTTCTGTTCTCTGCATCGACTCTATAAGTAGCAGTTATTGTGGAACTCTTAATTATCTTAAACTCGCTTGCGAGTCTGACCCAAAGGTCTGTATCCTCGCCTCGATTAATATTTGTATCAAAAAGCCCTACTTTTTCAAAACAATCTTTATGAACTACTACAATACTCGTCCATAATAAATTTTCTTTTAAGGCGTCTTTAAAATAGTTTTCAATTTCAAATATGTGCCTTGATCGTGTATGTTTAAAAGTCGTTCTTTTGTCAGAATATTTGAAAGACGTTGCATATACTTTTTTGTTCGGAAAAAGTGTCATCATTTCTATAATCTTTTCAAGATGATTTATTTCCCATAAGTCATCCCCATCAAGGAAAACGATCCAGTCATTATTCGCCTGTAGAACTCCACGATTACGAGCAGCAGAAACTCCTTGATTAGTTTGATTTATCAGACGGATTCTAGCATCATCGATCTTGCTGACAGCATTGATACTATTATCTGTTGAGCCATCATTTACAATGATGATTTCAAAACTCTGATAAGTTTGATTAAGCACAGATTGTATAGTGCTCTTTATACTGAGCTCTTTATTGTACAAAGGTATAACTACAGAAAACATATCAATCCAATTTAAATGATAGAAAGTTTATAATTTTCTTATATATATTTTTTCTAAGGAGTCGAAAATACACTTTAATATTAAAAGATATAGTCATAGTTCTATAAAATATCATTTCAAATAAAACTAATTTGAAAGTTACCATCTTCTTTCTTTCCAATAACGTAAAATACCATGAGTAGTATTTGATTTCAATGCCAATGAATATACAACTCTCTTAGCTTTTTTAATTGTACTGAGTTTTGAATTTACATGGCCGCCTATATCTGATTCTAAATAGCCAGTTGTAACTAATTTAGGGTATAGAACTACGGTAGTATCAATAAGTCCTTTTTCTTCTATGTAAAAAGTGTCTGCAGTGTCTTGGATTTTCTCTAAGTTCTCACGAACTATTAAATCAGCACCAACTGAATCAACAATGTACGAATAAGCACCTGATACATGACCTTCTATAGGATAATTGAAAAAAGAAAAGCCAAATTTACTATTAATATTTTTCTTCTTAGTGCATTTACCTTTAGAGAGGTTATAACCTAAAAAAGCAACATGTAGCGAATGCTCTCTCATAAGCCCAATCGTATTCGTTACTTTTTTTTTAAAATCGCTGCTTAACTCTACATCGTCTTCGAGGATTAGTGTATATTTACTTTTGAGACCACGAGCTATCAATTGCGCTCTTCTATGACTATCAGCACAAGCTAATGCGTTTTTATTTACTGAATAGTGCAGTTTATTGTAGTAGATATTTTTTAGTCTATCGTCTATATTAGACTCTATCCATTCGTCAGTTAATACAGATCCTTCTGTAGCCTCCAAAAACTCGTAAGGAATGTCTAAATTATTCAATTGCTCTGATATTCTAGCTTTACGTTCGGTAGAAGATTTAAGGTTAATAACTAGTATCTGAATTGGTATTGTCATGTTGATTCTCAAATATATTTTGTAAATGATTGAAGACTTACATAGCGATGAAAGTCAGCTATATGTATATTATGCCAACTAACTCATTCTAAAATAATGTTGGTATCATTCAGACTCAAGAGTGTTCAGCCATTTCTCTAAATTGAATGTTTTTCTCTACTAACTCTTGATATGTCCCCTGATCTACTATTTTACCTTTTTCCATAAAGTATATAAGATCGCATTTTTCTACAGTCTTTAATCGATGAGCGATCATAATGATAGTTTTTTTACCGCTAAATTCATGTATAGCATCCATAATTATTTTTTCTGTAATACCATCTAGAGCACTAGTCGCCTCATCAAATACCAAGACATCTGCTTCGTTATAGAGAGCTCTAGCAATTCCGATACGTTGACGTTGACCACCTGATAATTGTATACCACGCTCACCTACCTTCGTATTTATCCCATCTGGAAGCTCTGCAATTAGTTCAGTTAAATGAGCAAGCTCTATAGCCTTATTAACTTGTGAGTAATTGATCACCTCAATGGGTAAACCAAAGGCAATATTTTCAGCAATAGTTCCTTCACTTAAAAAAATGCTTTGTGGAACAAAGCCTAATGTGTTTTGCCACGCACGCTTATTTTTGAGAGTAATACAGGTATTGTCTATACTTAGTTGACCGTTTTGTGGATCTAGTAAACCAAGTATTAAATCAATTAGAGTTGATTTTCCTGAGCCTGACGATCCTACTAGCCCAACTACACTATTTACTGGGATAGTCATATTTACATTATTCACAGCAGGTTTTGATTTTTTAGGATAACTAAATCCTATAGAACTTAATGTTATTTCTTTCTCTAATTTTATTGGTGTGAACACAGACTTATTCATCAGCCATTTTTGATTACCCATAGACTGTTGTAAGTCTTCTTTTACTGCTTCAAAAGCAGCCATAGTTCCTTTAATTCGAGCTAAGCTAGAATAAACTTGCTGTAGAGCAGGTAATAACTTAAATGCTGCTAGAGCGTATACTGCTAAAATTGGTAGTATTTCTCCTAGGTTACCCTGATATAGTTTAATTAGAATAAGCACTAGGCCAATCATGCTACCAAAAGCTATCAATTCCATAAAATAACGTGGTACTTGTCCAATAGCCGAATTTACTCCCAACGCACGCGCGTAAACTTTACCACTTTTATCAAAACGCTCAATAAAATCATGACTACGATTAAGTAGTAATACATCTTTGATACCGCCAAAACCTTCGTTCATGAGTCTAAATCTATCAGTAGAAACTTGCGATATCTTCTGACCATTATCAGATAATCTTTTACGTACTACTCTATAAAGCAATAAATAGGCGAGACCAAATATAAGTAGTCCAACTATTGCTATAATTGGATTATAAATCAGAATACTAATAGATATAAGAATAGCTAAAACTAGTTTTGCATTCATTAACATAAGTGGTTCTATTATGCCATTAGTTATGCGTATGGCCTCTACAGATACCTGTTTAGTAAGTTGTGCACTGCTACCACTAGCATGAAATTGCCAGTCTTCTTGCATATAATATGTATAAAGACTATTAGCGATTTCAATGCCTACTGTAGCACCGTAAATTGCTAACCTCCAAACTGTAAACATAGAAACTAAGGTAGAAAGGGTCAAGGCAATGAGAACCAATAAACCTGCATAAAATACAAAATCTATAGGATCTGTTAAACCTGACATTTGATACAATTTAGAAAAAATATTACTTTCTTCTAATATAGAAATATCACCGACTAAAGCCATAAATGGTGCTATAGAAGCTATCCCTAATAGTTCGGTAAAAGCCATAACAACCACTAGCACTTGTAATATATAAAACTGCTTTAATTGTTTATCTGTCAGCAAACTGAAGAGTTGTTTTATTACTGTTAACATAATTTATTCAACTACAGGCTATTTTGTAAATAAGTAACATACCAAGGCATCGCCTTTTCAATGCCCTGAATTATATCGAACTCTGGCGCATAACCTAACGCGTTTTTAATCTTACTAATATCAGCTTGGCTATGACGCACATCGCCTTCTCTAAAGTCTCTATACACAGGGGCTTGAGTATACTTTATGCCATTGTCAGCCAAGTTCTCTTTTAGCGCGGCATATAGCGTATTGAGCGTTGTACGACCGCCGACTGCGACGTTATAGACCTCGTTTTTGGCCTCATCATTGGCAGTCGCGGCTAGGATATTGGCCTGTACCGCATTTTCAATGAAATTGAAGTCGCGACTGGTGTCGCCGTCACCATTAATATAGACCTCATCACCTGTGATCATCGCCGCTGTCCACTTTGGAATCACTGCCGCGTACGCACCATCTGGAGTTTGGCGCTTACCAAAGATATTGAAGTAACGTAGACCAATAGTATTAAAGCCATAAGTACGAGCGAATACGTCGGCATATAGCTCATTGACGTATTTAGTCACCGCATAGGGTGACAACGGATTGCCAATAGCATCCTCCAACTTTGGTAATGCTGGATGATCGCCATAGGTTGAGCTACTAGCAGCATAAGTAAAGCTTGATACTTTTGCATCGCGCGCCGCTACTAGCATATTCAAGTAGCCTGAGATATTAGTATGATTGGTATTAATAGGATCAGCGATAGAGCGCGGTACTGAGCCTAGTGCCGCTTGATGCAACACATAATCGACATCTTTACAAGCCGCTTGGCAGTCTTCTAATTTGCGAATATCGCCTTCTATAAAGTTAAATTGTGCCCACTGATCGCTACTAACGACAGACTGTACTTCGTCCAAATTGTGCTGAAATCCCGTGGCGAAGTTGTCTAAACCGACGACCCTTTGATTTAACAGTAATAGCGTCTCAAGCAAATTTGAGCCGATAAATCCCGCTACACCAGTGATAAGCCAAGTTTTAGGTTCACTTACTAGTCGTTCTTTAACTGTCTCATACGTAGTCATTGTCATAGTATTTTCCGTATCGCTTTAGATGTTTATAGACGTATATCAGTATCATTTTTATCGAAGACGTACTTTAAATCATAGAGAACATGACTGTCTTTGCCAAAGTTTCTAATATTTTCAATACCCATATCGACGAACTCATTATGAGCGACTGCGAGGATAATACCGTCATAATGACTAGATGATGGCGTTTTGACTGGAGTAATATTATATTCACACTCAGCCTCGCTGCTGTCTATCCACGGATCATAGACATCCACTTCGATATTGTACTCTTCTAGCTCATGCACGATAT
>NZ_JBQQFC010000059.1:0-11572 GCF_052258445.1 Psychrobacter sp. T6-1 | reverse complement strand
GTACCGATACGACGCGCAGTTTTGCTTGGTAGCGTGCGCATAATACCAAAGATGGTACCGATGACCATCGCGATCGTCCAGGCGATACTACCGATCAATAGCAGCCAGCCAAGACCAGTAATCATCCAGTGAATATATAGCTCATTACCGATACCAGTCTGCTCAAAGAGCACACCCCAGTTCCAGCTATAGTTCATAACGGTCTCTCCAAGCTGCGATAAATAAGCCTGCCTACTAGGCTAATACTAAATATTAACTCAGTAAGCAAGCAGCTGTGTTGAGGGACGCTGTTACTGCGCAGTAGCCACTTTTGGTTGCGCGCTGTCATGCGGATTGGCAATGAGGGCTTTTAGATTGTCTGACATCTCAAAGTTCAAATTGACGTTCTTTGGTGGGATTGGGTTCAAGAACCACTTGCTATAGATATCGTTGATCTCGCCTGAGCTATAGACATTGTTAAGCGCTTCATTGACCACAGCCTTAAACTCTGGATCGTCTTTGCGCATCATGCAGCCATAGATCTCAAACGATTGTGGCTCACCTACGATAACCCATTCGTCAGGATTTTTGGCTTTGGCCTTTTCGCCTGCTAGCAAGACATCATCCATCATAAAGGCATCCGCGCGACCGTTTTCTAGCATAAGGAAGCCTTCGCCGTGATCTTTGGCTGAGATGACATTGGTATCCATTTGCTTCTCGTCAATGTATTGACGGATGTAACGCTCAGAGGTCGTCCCTGCAGTGGTGACTAGCGTGTTGCCTTCTAAGTCATCAAAACCGCTGATACCTGAGTCATTTTTGGTAAGCAAGCGCGTACCGATCTCAAAGAAACCGTTCGAGAAGGCGACTTGCTCTTGACGCTCTTCATTATTGGTCGTAGAACCACATTCAAAGTCGACTGTACCGTTTTGTACGAGTGGAATACGAGTTTGTGAAGTGATCAAATTATAGCGAACGTTTAGATCTGGCATGTTTAGGTTTTGCTTGATAGCTTCAACGACTTTCATCTCTAAGTCATGCGCGTAACCCATTGGCTGATTGGGATCATCTGCGATATAAGAAAACGGAATAGAAGAATCACGGTAACCGACTACGATAGTGCCTGAGTCTTTGATCTTTTGCAGAGTGCCATTAGGATTGGCAGCCGCTTCTGTCGTAGCACCATCTGCGGGCGCCTCTTCAGTTGCGGTCTGATTACTGTTGTTGCAACCTGTCAAACCCAAAGCTAATAGGGCGGCGAAGGTTAAAGGTTTTGTTAAAGCGTAAGCCATGAGATACATCCTTTTATCACAATACAAATTTAAGAGGACGCCTGCGCGCAGGTAAAGTCCTCGCTAAGCGTCCATGCAGTTGCTTCTATTTAAAATAATTGCTTATCAATATTTACTTGTTACTTGTTGAAATGTTTACCTAGCGTTCATAATAGTGCAACTTTATGTTACTTTACAACACTTTTCTTAGGACGCGTCATATTCTCACTTTAGTTGTCTACATCTGTTCTATATTTACATTCAGAATAACTGCGATATAAGTCTCAAACATACGCACACATGATTGATAAATCTTTGATAATCCCCATAAAGCTATCACCTTTTCAAAGAATAAATGACTTATGACTTCAGATACCCAAACCACAAATACACAGCATAATAACGATAGCAGCACTACTGATGTGCGTCAGCGATTTTTTATCGAGGACTCCCCTGTGCGCGGTGATGTGGTGCGCTTGTCGCGCAGTTATGCTTCAACTATCGCTCAAAAAGATTATCCCGAGGCCATCAGGCGCTTGTTAGGTGAGATGTTGACGGCAGCAAGTTTGCTTATCGGTACCGTCAAAATCGATGGTCATCTATCTATTCAGCTGCAATCATCAGACAGCGACAGCTTGCTTAACTGGGCGATGGCAGAGTGCGATCAAGACGGTATCATACGCGCGCTTGCCAGCTGGAAGGGACAGACGGATGAGCAAGTACAAGCTTGGAATAACATGACTTATGCTGATGAGGCGTTTGCTGAGCTTGGCGCAACAGGTCAAGGCGTATTGTTTATCAATATTCAGCCTGATGGCGGCGAGGCATATCAAGGCATCGTTGAGCGTACCCATGATAATCTAGCTCAGTGCCTTGCCCATTACCAAAAGCAGTCAGCGCAGATTCCGACTCTAATCAGTCTTGCCTCAGACGGCTTGCAAGCTGGAGGCATCTTGGTACAAATGCTGCCACGTACTGCTGAAGAGGCTTATGAGGTTGAGCAAAACGAAGACGCGGGTATCGATGATGACTTGTGGACTCGCCTGTCGCTGCTCACTCGTACGGTCAAGGACGAGGAGCTGACCACTTTGGACGCCAGCGAGATTATCTATCGTCTATATAATGAAGAGAACGTCGTCGCTCCTGATCCTGTAACGTTAGCGTTTGGTTGTACTTGTTCGCGCGAGAAATGCGCGATGGCGATTGAGCAGATTGGTGAGACCGAAGCGCTAGATATTTTAGCCGAGCAAAACGGCAGCTTTGAGATGGATTGCGGGTTTTGCGGCGCAGTCTACACTTTTGATAAAGAAGATGTGTCAGCGATATTTGCTGAGTAGTCTTTGTTTAAATAGTAGCTCAAATACAATATCAGGCTAAATACAATATTAAGCCAAATACAATATCAAGCTACCTATAATAAAACTCTCAAGTATGCCGCTTGAGGGTTTTTTGTCAGTGCGCTATTAGATCACCACTTCTACCGTATCGGGATAAGAGTGTACGCGAGACTCTTTTGAGTAGTCCGTTTTACCATTATCAAGTAGCCACATTACCACTTGTCTAAAAACGCGTTCGTTGTACATTAAGTTCATGTGACTTACGCCATAAAATATCGCTTTGTTGCCATCGGGTAGCATTAAAGTATGCTCATCAGCATGCTCACCTAATGCCGAATCTATAGATACCAGCCCATCCCCTACGACGTTTGATACCTTTGAGCCATAATAAGTCTCAATCAAAGTGGCGGCAGCAAAAAATGTATTCACGTGCCGAGGCAAGCGCGCAGGATGACGAAAGTCTTGTGGCAACACATTGCGGCCCTCCAAAGACTTCCAATCGGCATCACGGATACTACCATGGCGCAAATCAATAATACCTGCGCTACGCATATCACCCAATTTGGCAAGAGAGCCTGCAAAAGGGAGTTTGGCGATGATATCTTGTACCATAAAGCCAATGCGCTCAAGAATAGCGCCGTGATGCGGCGAGCCTAGAGTCACCAGGTTGCCAACACCTTTAACCCAGCTCATGCGATCTTGCTGACCATAAAACAGCGCACTACGCGCAACTAAGCCACCCATACTGTGACCAACCAGATCGATTTGTGTCAGTGCTGGATTATTATCGACGAGGTTTTGCAGGACTTTGGAGAGCGTATGACCGTTGCGTGAGATACGGCGTCCAGTGTTGTAATCTAAATATAGTACCGTAGCGTCAGGCTGACTATTTAAGATAAAGTCGCCCAAACCGTCACCTTTGGCAGGCTGCCAACTTAAATGACTCATACATAGGCCATGACACAAAATAATGACGCGTCCAGAGAGCTCTCGGCGCTGTATCTGACCGTACCTATCATACAATGCCATAGAGATGGCAAGCGCGTTATTGTGATTAACTAAGTGATCGCCCATGACCCCATTAAAAACATTGACTAGCTTTTTTAAGGACTCAGGCAAAGGCTGTTGTTTTTTGTCATTGGAAACACTTTTATATAGGCGTAGTACTGATGATAAGTTATTGCCAACTAGCAGCATAATATGACGAACTGTACCGTAGATACGCCCAGTGATACCGCGCTGCCAGTTGTTGAAATGACCTTCATCATTAAACCGCCCTAAAGGACGCAAAATCACCTCACGGTGAATCGCCTCAACGATATCTGTGACCTCGACCACGCCCATAGTCGCCAGCTGCGCTAGACCCTCAAAAAAATCGCCTAAAGTAATCGGCTGACGCGGTAATATAGGATCGCCGTCATCTTCTAATAGTTTGGCGACTTCGTTCTCATCGATTGACTCAAGCTGAGCGATTTGTTCATATAAGTCGGCATGTAGCGGCATGCTTTCAGCGATCGTGCAAGCTTCGGTCTTGTGCCGAGCACTAGAGAATAGATCGTGAATGGTGTCGAGTGAATCTGGGCTGTTCTCTGTGCTGTTCATAGTGGTGACGTGCTCAGCGGTTAAAGGGTATTTGACATACTAGCCCTTAACGCAAGCAAAGAGAAGAAAAGGGATTGACTCACAAGTGTGCTTGTTATGGGCGGTAGGAATTTGACGACTAACGAAGCGCAACAAGCCATCATTACTATAATTATGATGAACTGACATCTGATATAACTGCGGTGACGTTATCGCACTGACGTTATCCATTGATGATCACCAAGACAAAGCATGAGCTTGTCACCCGCTCCTAGCGCGCCAACGCCACTTGGGGTACCGGTCATGATGACATCGCCTTTTTGTAAGCTAAAGGCATGGCTGATATCAGCAAGTAAATCATAAACTGAGAACAGCATTAAGGCACTATCACCATCTTGCGCCAGCTTATCATTGATGTGCAATTGATAATGTACTTGCGTCAAATCTCCAACCGCTTTTGGATCAAGCCAATCGCCAAGTACGCATGCACCATCAAAACATTTAGCACGCTCCCAAGGATGACCTTTGGCTTTGAGCGCGCTTTGAAGCTCGCGCAAGGTCAAATCAAGACCTAAAGTTACCCCACATATTGCCTGGCGGGCTTGCTCAGCCGTCGCTGCACTTAGATCACATGCCAGCTGAATACATAGCTCCGTCTCATAATGCGTTTCGCCATACACTTGTGGGTCGGGACGGATGATATCTTGCCTGATAGAAACTACAGAGGAGGCAGGCTTCATGAAAAGCATAGGGGCACTAGGTATCTCATTGTCAAGCTCAGCGGCGTGCGCGGCATAATTGCGGCCGACACAAACGACTTTACCGATAGACGCACACAAACGCTCGCTAGCTTTTATCGCACTATCATCATTAACGTTATCATCAATAGTATTTACTAAAGACATATGTGACGATTGACTCATACAAAATCCTCACTACAAATTGATAGCTACAGTTAATAGATAGGGCACTATTTAAGTGATGAGGTCTAAACCACGAATAACTTGTGGTTTAAACTCCAACTTATTACGGAATGGTATTGGTCATAACATCTGGCGGCACGTAGCTGGCATGGCGATTCATTCGCTTCTCAAAGAGTCTAAAGCTAAACAAGATTACCCATGACAGCAGCAGATAAACAATACCTGCGGCAAAGAACAGCTCCATCAAGGTATAAGTGCGCGCACTAATCGTACGAGCCACCCCAGTGATATCCATGAGTGCTATGGTTGAGGCGAGCGCGCTACCTTTGAGCATAAAGATGACTTCGTTACTATAGGCGGGAATGACAATACCAAAAGCGCGCGGCAGGGTAATGCGCGTAAGCTTTTGCCATTTGGACATTCCGATCGCATCAGCGGCTTCAAGCTCACCTGCTGGTATGGTCTGAATCGCACCGCGAATAATCTCAGCCAGATAAGCACTCGTATTTAAGGTAAAGGCAATTATAGCGCACCAGTAGGCTTGGCTAAGCACAGGATCCCAAAGCATCGACTCCCGTATCCACTCAAACTGGCCCAAACCATAATAGATCAAAAATATCTGTACCAGCAGCGGCGTACCGCGAAAGAAGAAAATATATAAAAAAGGTAATATCTGTATGACCCAGCTTTTGGACAATCGCAGTAGCGCTAATACTAGACCAAAAAATAGCCCGATAATACCTGAGACCACGACCAGCTGCACAGTCAATACTGCGCCGCCTAAGAGGTCTGGGATATGCTCAAAAATAACTTGCCAATTCCAATCCATAAGTGACTCTCCTCTACTTGGCGATCGGTTGGCTAGGGGCAGATTGACGGCTTAGTTTTTTGGCATAGCGCGCCGCTGGATTAGCACGCCATTCCAGCCAAAGCATAAAGCCTGTGATAAGCATGGTCAAACCCAAATAGATAATCGCAGCTGCCATATAAAAGGTAAAAGGCTGCTGCGTTGATTGCGCGGCGCGCGAGGACTGATACATGATGTCTTTGAGACCGACGACAGAGACCAAAGCGGTATCTTTGAGCAGCACTAAGAATAAATTACCTAAACCTGGTAGTGCAATTTGCCAGACTTGCGGTAAGGTAATACGGTAAAATATCTGAAAAGGACGCATACCGACCGCTTGCGCCGCCTCGCTTTGACCTATCGGAATCTCTTGTATAGACATCCGAAAGATTTCGGTTGCATAAGCGCCAAAAGCGATGGATAGCGCCATAACACCGCCCCAAAAAGCACTGACCTCGACGTACTCGTTATAGCCGAATCTCTTGAGAATACTCATCAACAAGATAGAGCCGCCATAGTAGATAAACAGGACTAAGAGCAGCTCAGGAATACCGCGCATCGTCGCCGTATATACTGTCGCAAGCTTGCGCAGTATCCAGACGTCAGAGAGTTTTGCTGTTGCACCAAGCAGACCTAATACCATACCGATAATTAGGCTGGTTACCGCAAGCTTGATAGTGACAGCGGCGCCGCTTAACAATAGCGCGCCAAATCCTTGTAGGTCAAACACAATTATTCACTTATTCTCTTTGTATTATCAATAAAATAGTCGTTTACTATCGTCTCAAACAACGTGTTTATAACGTTTTTATAATGTGTCAGATAGTGACCTTATAAAAGCGCGCTACAACCCTTATGACTAGCGCAGCAAACTGAGCGCTGATTTTATCATATACCAGCAGCGCTATGCATACAAAAAAGACATCACCAAAGCGGTAATGTCTTTCTTGCAATAGCTTAGTCATTGTATTTTAGCAACTACTGTATTTTAGCAGCTGCTGTTTCGTACTGGCTACTGCGTGCTTACTGAAAAGTACTTATCATTAAGCGCATCATAGGTGCCATCAGCTTTGATATTAGCAAGCGCTTGATTTATTCTACCCTCAAGCTCATCACCTGGGCGTACTGCGATCGCAAAGTTGTCTTTGATATCGATCTCATCGCCTTTTAGCACGTAACCGCTGCCAGATTCTGAGCTGAGCCATTCGATAGCAGGCAGCTTGTCAGAGACCATCGCATCAACGCGACCTGAACCTAAATCTAAGAATGCATTGCTTAGCGTGTCATATAGCATCATATTCGCGTCAGGGTATTCGCCCTCTAGCCACTGTGATGAGATAGTAGAGCGCTGCGCGGCGATAGAATTAGTATTGATATCATCAGGGTTACTTGGATCAAAACTGCTGCCCTGTTTGGCTAAAAACACTAAAGTGTTGCTAAAATAAGGATCTGTAAAGCTCACTTGCTGCGCCCGCTCTGGCGTCACTGACATCGCCGCCACGATAGCATCGTATTTGCCCGCTTTGAGTCCTGGAATGATACCATCCCAATCTTGCGCCATAATTTCACAAGTGACTTTCATATCGTCACATATAGCATTAGCCATTTCGACATCAAACCCACCTAATGAGCCATCAGCATTGGTATAGTTAAAAGGCGCATAAGCACCTTCTGTTGCCACGCGTAAGATTTCATCGGTATTGGGAGCCGCGTCTACAGGCTCAGCGCCAGTATCTTGGCTATTACTACAGCCTGATAATGCCAGTGCTGATATCGCTACCAGTGATACAAAAGTCTTTATCATGATCATCCTTGATACTTAATCCAAATATTAGTTAGCCATAGCCTCTGCTTGCTCTTCTTCAGCGATCAGCGCGTTACCCTCTACGCTACCCTCATCGATGACGAGTACTTCTTCGACACTATCGTTAGCCGCTTGCTGCGCGGCAGCCGTTGAGCTGGTGCCAAAATAGCTGGCGGTGATTTGCTCATAAGTGCCGTTGTCTTTGAGCTCGCCAAGGGCTTGATTGAATTTGGCAACTAAAGGATCATCTTTACGAAAGCCAATGCCCATCGCGTCTTCATCAGTATTGATCTCAGCGCCTTTGATTTCGTAATCCTGCCCTGCTGGCGTCTTTAACCAGTCAATGCCTGTAACTTTGTCCGACATCATTGCGCGTACGCGACCTGATGTAAGATCTAAATAGGCGTTATCTTGAGTATCGTAGAATTTGATGTCAGCATTTGGATGCTCATCTTGCAAGTACTGCGCAGATACAGTAGAGCGCTGTGAACCGATTGGCTGACCTGCCAAATTATCTATCGTCAGATCATCGCCTTTTTTGCCGATAAGGACAATACCACTATAAAAGTATGGGTCAGAGAATTCGATAACTTCTTGGCGCTCAGGCGTGATCGACATGCCAGCGATAATCGCATCGAATTTTTGTGCATTTAGACCAGGTATTAGGCCGTCCCAATCTTGTGAGATTACTTCACAGTCGGCTTTCATTTGCGCGCATAGAGCATCAATCAGTTCAATCTCATAGCCAATTAATTTGCCATCAGCGTCAGTATAACTAAACGGCTTGTAGCTTGATTCAGTGGCGATTTTGATATTCATTGGCGCATCGGTAGTCGCCGTATCGACCGCTACTGTCTCATCAGTAGTCGTACTATTATTGCTACAGCCTGCAACCATCAGCATCGCGATACTGACAGGCGCAAGCCATTTGGCTTTAGATTTTAGTGTGGTTAAGTTTTTCATTGTAGTAAGTCCTTAGTATATTGCGTCAAATAATAGGTGTGAGCGAGAGCAGTACTTTTAGAATTAGAATAACTCAACTCATTTACTGACCAAAATTTTCTTGCTCAAGACGTGCCAGCTCACCATTACTACGGATTTCACTAAGGGCTTTATTAAACTCATCTCTTAACGGATCATCTTTACGAACGGCGATAGCGATGTTGTCATTGTTATCGATCTCATCGCCTACTATACCGAAGCCTTCAGTATTATCAGCCAGCCATGATTTGGCCGAGACTTTTTCGGCGAGGACTGCATTGCTACGACCTGACTTTAGATCCAGATAGGCATTATCATAGTTGTCATACAACTGAACGGTATTGCCATCTTTGCCTTCATAGTTATCTTGTAGATAAGCACCAGGTGTGGTTGAACGCTGACCGCCCAAAGTGAGGTCTTTGATCGCCATAGGATCAAAACCACTTTCGGTATCAGTTAGCCACACCATAGTATTAGCGAAGTAAGGCTCAGTAAAATCGACTTTTTCTTGGCGTTCAGGAGTGATTGACATACCAGCGACGACCGCATCATATTTTTGTGCCAATAGACCTGGGATAATACCGTCCCAATCTTGCGCGACAATCTCGCACTGTGCTTGCATCTGCTCGCATAGGGCGTTGGCGACATCAACATCAAAACCTGACAGACTACCATCAGCATTGGTCATGTTAAAAGGAGGGTAAGCGCCTTCGGTGGCAATACGTATGGTCTTAGTCGCGGTATCTGTGGTAGCCGCATCTACGTTGGCGTCAGTAGCAGTCTCATCAGTAGCTGGGCTACATGCCCCAATCAGCATAGCGGTAGCGACGGTCATCGATGACCACAATAGGCGAGAATTCGACATCTTACATTCCTTAGTGTTGAATAAATACGCAAGAATAATGATCTGACATCCATGCCAAACCATAGAACTTGCTGATATAAAGTGAGGACAGCTTGGAGCGCTGCATAAACTCTTTGATAATACCTGACTCAAATATCAAAAACAAACATTTTGCAACTGAGCTGTCATTATTGTGCAATAATTTTTTAATGAAAGTCTGTTACTAGAGGATTGTTTATCCATAGTATGGATTTAATGAGTAGTACTTTTAAAAACATGGTTATTGATATAGCTAAAAACGTGGTTACTGACGATGCGACGACATAAAGTCTTTGACGCGCTCAGAGGTTGGATTGTCAAATATTTGCTCAGGTGTACCCATCTCCTCTATCACGCCTTGATGCAAAAACACCACTTGGCTTGAGACTTCACGAGCAAAGCGCATTTCATGAGTCACAATCAGCATCGTGCGCCCCTCCTCTGCCAGCTCACGCATCACAGCGAGCACTTCATTAACCAGTTCTGGATCTAGCGCTGAGGTTGGCTCATCGAACAGCAAAACCTGCGGCTGCATTGCTAAGGCGCGTGCAATGGCAACGCGCTGACGCTGGCCGCCCGATAAATTCGCCGGATAAGCGTCTTTTTTATCGAGTAAACCCACTTTATCGAGTAGCTTTTCAGCATCGCTGATCGCTTGCGCTTTTTTAACTTTGAGAACCTGCGTCGGCCCTTCGATGATATTTTGCAAAATGGTCTTGTGCGGCCACAGATTAAAGTTTTGGAATACAAATCCTACGCGGGCGCGCAGCCGCTCTAATTCTTTGACATCCGCCGCTTGCAGTTCACCTGACTTACCCGGTTTTAGCATCAGCTCATCATTACCGATCGTGATGCGACCTTTATTCGGTTTCTCTAGCATATTGATGCAGCGCAGCAAAGTTGATTTCCCAGAGCCTGACGAGCCTAATATAGAGATGACATCGCCATCATACGCGGTCAAAGACACGCCTTTGAGTACTGCTAGTGAGCCATAGCTTTTATGAATATCTTCTAGGTCTAAGGCGATAGGACGAGTCGGATCTTTTGCGATATCAAGCATGATTTAGCAGGTTTCCAATAGGTATGAGTAATAAGAAGTTAGAATCTAAGTGCTTTTATCTAATAGATTAATTGATTTGGCAGCGACGAAAGGTTGCATATTGTCGCCTAAAATACAGCCAAAAGGCAAACGTGTATTTGTCTATTCAAATAAAGACACAAAAAAGCTCAAATCTGCCGTAGCACATTTGAGCGTTATTTTAGCATCTCAGTGTCTTTTGCGCCCTACTATCTACTGATTTAGTAAGTAGACACGTGCTCTGATGATTCAGTGCCATCAAGAACCTCTGAGTCATCCGCTATAGCAATAGCAACATCGTCATTCATAACCTCGTTGTCCATCGCAACACCATCATTGGCGCTTGCAATAGCCACATCGTCTGCTGGCATATCATTATCGACGCTAGTGGCTTCTTGCTCAATTTCAGTTTGCGCATCATAAGTCGGATCATCTTCGCTGGTTTTAGAGCCTTTGTCTTCACAAGCGCTCAAAGAGAGTACTGAAGTTGCTAATGTCGCCAGCAATAGGTTTTTATAAATAGATTTTTGCATAATATAATCACTCATCATTATTTAGTTGTTAAAAGTAATAACATTTACTCTTCGTCATCTAAAGAGTCATAGCCCCACTCTTGGTCAGTATCATCATCATCATTATAATTGTCATTGTCATTGTCATTGTCATTGTCAATATCGTCATCACTAGCATAATCATCGTCCGTAACGATATCGATGTCGTCATTGCCATTATCGATCTGTACTTGTTCCACTGAGTTTGGTGCCCCATTATTATTAGCGGCTTCGGTGTTGGTATAGACGCCCCAGATCAGTGCCAGTGCGACTAAGGAGCCATACAACCATTTTTTAGATATGATAGGTTTTGCTTTTTTCTCGGTAGCAGTCATAT
>NZ_JBQQFC010000058.1:0-11584 GCF_052258445.1 Psychrobacter sp. T6-1 | reverse complement strand
ATAGCTTTATCTAAGAGACGAACGGCTTGACTAACACCATGCAAATGCTCTGCTGGCAGTAGACCCGAAAGGCCAGTCTCTAGCTCATCAGGCGCAGTGATACCGCGACCTGCGTATAGTCTGGCCAGAGTAAAAGAGTGAGCAGCAAGTGGCTGCAGTGCGGCGGGTAGCTCGTCGATGCGAGTACCCGTATAACGGGGAGTTAAATTTAGCATGAGCGTATTCTACTGGCTTTTATAAAGGGTCACAATGATAATTATAGATATCGCTCTAGTGCTGTGACTTTAACTAATTGGTATTACCGTAAATGAGATAGACCTAAAATAGGTCATTGTATTTACAAAAACTGTGCAATCTTAAGCCAATATTCTGCATTTCGCTACAAAGCTATAATGGTATAACGCTCATAATTGACTACACTGTTAGGCAGCAAATTACTTCTATATATGTATTAATAATTGTGTAACTTAAAAGGATATTTTATGAAAACGACGCCAAAAGCTGAAAAACTTCCTAATACCATTGACCCAAATTTAGATTTAGAACAAATCAAAAAAGACTGCTATAAATTGGTCAAAAAACGCGCTAAATATTCAGCTGGCGTGGCAGTCATACCAGTGCCTTTTTTTGACGTAGCTGTTGATGCAGGTATGCTCACTCAGCTCATTCCAGAGATTAGCGAACGTTTTGGTCTCATTGAAGGCCGTCAGTCAGCAGTTGATCTTGAGTCGCGTGAGATTCATTGGAAAGCCCTAAAAGATCGTACAGTAGACTTTGCAGGTCTTATGGCTACGCGTGGTATCGTTAAAAAGACCATTCAGGGTTTTGGTGGTCGAATTGCTGCTAAGCAAGTTACCAAGTTTATTCCATTAGGTGGTCAATTGGTTGCCGCGACTATGGGCTATACTATTTTCAAAAAAATCGCTACCGATCATGTCGATGAGTGCTATAAGTTAGCAAAAGACATTCAGTCAAAGCAGCATAGTAAAAATGTCTAGAGACTACTAAGTACAACTATCTTATTATCTGTCAAAACCAGCTTGGACCTTATGTCTTAGCTGGTTTTTTGTTTGTTGCGAGCGGCAATTGATTACTAATTAGCGCTATACTGAGCGCTCATGTCTATTTGAACCCAAAAGCAATGAATCAGACGCTTATCCATTACTTTTTGCATTTTGGTCTGCCGCTACCCATAGCTTACGTATTCTTCCGTAAAGACTACAAACGCGTCTATTTAATTTTGCTTGCTACTATGCTCGTTGATTTAGACCATTTACTAGCCACGCCAATATTTTCGCCTAATCGCTGTAGTATCAACTTTCATCCTCTCCATACTTACTACGCTATGATCGTCTACTTGGCGATGTTATTCATGAGTAGACCTTTTAGGATAATTGGACTCGGACTCATACTACATATGATAACTGATTTAAATGACTGCGTGCTCACCTACTTAAAGTGTCCTGAATGTCTAAATAATGCATCTACTGTTGATTTAGTAATAAAGATAAGCGATGTTTTTAAGTATTAGAGCCGCACTTTTAGTCATAAGATCAGTTATTATGCGCTAGTGCTTATTTATTAATACCTAAAGGATACTGTTATGAAAAAACTATTACTGTCAGCTACGATGCTTACAGCTTTTGCACTTGCAGGCTGTACCACAACGGGTGGAACCAACAATTCAGGTGACGCTATAGGAGCAGCTAATGAGATCGGCATGAACGTATTCAAAGCCGCTATCGACAATCAGTGCCGCAGTCAAATCGAGAGTCAAAAGACGTGGCAGATTGCGAGTGCCGCTATGACCGAGGCTCAAGAAGAAGCGGTCAAATCTCGAGTATGTGGCTGCGTTAGCGAACAAGCCCCGCAGCAAGTAACTATCGTTGAGCTAGGTAATGCCGCTATTGATGCAAGCTACCGCACGCAGCTAGTCGCACGAGTGGTCGCAAAGTCACTACAAAGCTGCTATGGCAGTATCGTTACGCCATAAGCCGCTAGTCAAGATACTATTAAAATATACAAAACTAAAAAAGCACCCTATACGTCAATTTAGCGTATGGGGTGCTTTTTAGGTAATATGACTGAGATTGCGCCAGTAAAGTTTAGATATGATTTTGAGTTATTGGTTCAGGCTGCATAGCAACGGGTAATACTCTACTGCGCCGAAAGTACTTTGAGCTGGTATTAATAATATCATTAACGCCCTCAACCAAATCTTCGATAACATCATCATAAATACCATGATGCAATTCAGTATCAAAAGCGGTAAAAGGATGCTTACGCGCAGCCGCTCTTACGTCAGTAATGCCCTCTTTGGTATAGAATATATTGACACTACCATCGCTATTTAATACGCAAACCAGATCGCCTTCATCGACGACGATATCCATACGTTCAGGTATAAAGATGTAATCATCAACATCTAGTAATTCTTTTTCTACGCCTTTTTTAAACAGTGCTGCGACATCCATAATAATGCTCCAAATGACTACTAAAATCTCTTAACTGGTTTGATAACTATTCATTAAAATCTAGTACTTACTTATTAGTACTTGTCGTTCTCGCTTATCAAGTCAGTGTCACCTAAAGCGGCAGTCATAGGTAACACTTTATTCATGCGAAAGTACTTAGAATGACTATTGATAATCTCATTGACACCATCGATCAAATCTTCGATGACATCGTCATAAATACCATGATGGAGCTCGGTATCAAAATCGGTAAAAGGATGCTTGCGTGCAGCAGCTCTCACGTCAGTGATACCTTCTTTGCTATAAAAAATATTGACTGAACCATCGCTATTAAGCACACAGTTCAGGTTGCCCTCATCTACCACCATATCAATGCGCTCAGGCGTAAAAATATAATCATCTACATCAAGTAGTTGTTTTTCTACTCCCTTTTTGAATAACGATGTAACGTCCATTATAGTTATATCCTTATGGGTTAAAATTTATAAATTTAATAAGCTTAAGTAGCTCTAAAAGGTACTTATTAAGCCTATAAGAGAAACTGAAAAATTTTAAGATGTGATGTGTAAAGGTACGTTTATGGTTGGTAAGGAATAAATTCTATATAAGCTAGTAAACCCTTAAAAATAGCCCATTTAAAATTCGACTAAGCATCTCTATATGGCCATTTTCAAACTTAAAAATCCCAGTAGAATTTTCGTATTATTTTAAACTTACAATTTATCTTAAATTCCATATAGTCATTTGATTTGAACAAATAGTAAGGAAATAATTTATTTTAGAAAATTATTCATGTATTATTAAATTTACAATTAAATGACCAAACAAATGTAAAGAAAATATGTATAAATACTCTATCTTATTACTTCTCACATTTTCTACTTTTTCATTCAATGTTAATGCAAATGATACTTTCATTGAGAAGGCTGCTGTTGAATACTCTAAAAGCTATAATGTTACGATACAGGAGGCGACTTACAGATTAAAAATCATGGCTGATCAAGAAGAAATTATCCGCCTAATAAAAGGAAAATTTGGAGATGACATTGCAGGAATATATTTTGATAACGAGGGTAACGAATTCAAACTTGTAGTTCGCACCTCTAAGAAAGGACGATTAGAAAAAGATGTTCTAGCCTTATCTAATCAACTTTCAGCAAGATATAAGCTACCTATAGATGTTGTTGCCAATTCTCCTAGAAACTTTAAGTCAATTGAAAATATTTTGCAAAATCAAAGTTCAAGATTAATGAGAAGTATCGAAGGTATACAAGGTTTAGGTTATAACCCAAGAAAAGATATAATCTCCATTTATGTGTATGAACCTGATGATTCAAAAAAACAGTCTTGGTTGAACAACCAGCAATTAAGTAAATTATCAGGAATGGAAACAGAGATAGTATTCGATGATGGTCCTGTCAAAACAACAAGCCTTATCGGTGGGGGATTCTTGGAGACATCACCAGTTAGCTCTTCTTATCCGAACAAGCCTATGTGTACAGCTGGCTTTCCAGCCACAAAGAATGGTGTAGCTGGCGTCATCGCAGCTGCCCATTGTGGAACGCTCAATAAGGAACTTGGCACAAAATCACGTTATGTCGGTCGAAATAATGAGATACACCAGCTAACCTTGACAGGATACGATACAAATCCTGATTCTGGTAAATATCATGATCTTGCATTTTTTGAGACAAATGATAAAACAGTAAAAGCGTTGCCATACTATTATCCAGATATCAGTAGCTATACAGAAGAAGCTTATCCCTATAGAAGCGCCCAAGTTGGCACATATTTATGTCATTACGGTCGGACAACGGGGACTTCTTGTGGCAATGTAATAGATGTTGCCTATGCGAATTTTAATAATTCGGCATCTGGTGGCGCCAATAAAGGATGCGCATCATCTTTACCTTGTGGCAATACTTTTGTTAGGATTGAACGTAAGGGACTGAATTGTTTAGTAGGAGATAGTGGGGGACCAGTTTATGGCTCTGTGCCATATGGAATAGCAAGTTCATGCGTAGTAAGCAATAGCGGCAATGCTGCTCTAATGTACTCACCTCTAAGGTTTGTTCATTATACGGGTGCTCAGTTATTAACTACTCCATATTAAGATTTAGTAAAAGGATATTGCCCAATGACTAAAACAATATACGTTATAGTGGTGTTATTTGCTTCAACATTATTGACCACAGGCTACCAAACCACGAGTGTACCTAGTGCTTATAGCGAAACTGAACTAGGAGCTGGTTTATTTTTTAGCTATCCTCCTCGAGATCCTCAAACACCTGTAATAGCTTCTGCAACATCTGCAACATTATTGTATCAAGATGGCTGTCTACTGGCTTATAATGGTACTTATATAATGAACCCGATATTTGAACATGGCACTACAACCTTCGATTTAAATAATCATGCGTTAACTGTAGATGGTAAAGTCTTTCAAATTGGAGATATAATAGAGGGCGGTGGCACTGTAGGAGAAATATTAAAGTCTGATGAAGCTTCTTTTTTCGTTACCAAACCTTTAAATAGATGCATACAAGAAAACATCATTTATTTTTTCAGTGTAGATAAATAAACACAGGTTTGGGCACAGGGTGCGCCCCGATTAAAACACCTAAAGCAGATGCGCTTTTAGCTCTAGCACTTTGTCACGGGTTTTTGCGGCGTCCTCAAACTTGAGATCACGAGAGAACTGCTTCATAAGTTTCTCTAGGCGCTTGATCTCTTTGGCGAGCAGATCAGGACTGCGTAAAATACTGATATCAACATCTGGCAGATTGCTCTTGACCGGAATCGCTTGATTGTCGTTAGCGTCCAGATCATCACCCGTATCGATCTTGTCCGTGATACTGCGGCGCGCGCCCCTTGGCGTAATGTTGTGCTCAAGGTTAAATGCCACTTGCTTTTCGCGGCGACGGTCGGTCTCATCTATCGCCTTTTGCATACTTGGCGTGATGCGATCGGCATAGAGTATGGCCTTGCCGTTTAAGTGACGCGCGGCGCGACCAATGGTCTGAATCAGCGCGCGCTCTGAGCGCAAAAAGCCCTCTTTATCGGCATCAAATATCGCCACCAGTGACACCTCGGGCATATCTAGACCCTCACGCAAGAGGTTAATGCCGACCAAAACATCATGCACGCCTGTACGCAGTTCGTGAATGATTTGCATACGCTCAACGGTATCAATGTCTGAGTGCAGATAGGCGACTTTGACATCGTATTCTTTAAGATAACTGGTCAAATCCTCGGACATACGCTTGGTCAAAGTGGTAATCAGCACACGCTCATCAAGTTCGCGGCGCTTGGTAATCTCAGATAACACATCATCGACTTGGGTCAGCACGGGACGTATCTCAATCTCAGGATCAATAAGTCCCGTTGGACGCACGACCTGCTCGACCACTTGCTCGCTGTGCTCATACTCATACAGTGCAGGCGTCGCACTCACATAAATAGTCTTGGGTTTGATACGCTCCCACTCTTCAAACTTCATAGGTCGATTGTTCATCGCACTAGGCAGACGAAAGCCGTAATTGACCAAGTTCTCTTTACGCGAGCGATCGCCTTTATACATTGCTCCAATTTGCGAGACGGTAACGTGCGACTCATCGATAAACAGCAGCGCATCCTCTGGAATATAATCAAACAGTGTTGGCGGCGCCTCACCCCACGGACGACCAGAGAGATGATGTGAGTAGTTCTCGATACCGTTACAGTAGCCGAGCTGTTGTATCATCTCAAGATCATACTGGGTACGCTCTTTAAGACGCTGCGCTTCAATCAGTTTGTTATTATCGCGAAAATACTCAAGGCGCGGCTCAAGCTCTTCGCGAATAGTGATACTAGCCGCATCCAACTTATTACGCGGGGTGACGTAATGTGACTTAGGATAGATAGTAATACGCGGCACGCTACGCACGGTCTTACCCGTTAGCGGATCAAACCAAGTAATTTTTTCAACTTCATTATCAAACAGATGCACGCGTACTGCCAATTGCTCAGACTCAGCTGGATAAATATCAAGTAGCTCACCACGCAAGCGGTACGTACCACGCCCAAAGTCCAGCTCGTTACGAGTATATTGCATCTCAACCAAACGCTTGATCGTTGCGGTGCGATCTATTTTGTCACCGACAACAATGTGGAGCAGCATCTTAAGATAACTCTCAGGATCACCCAGACCATAAATACAAGAGACCGAAGCGACGATGATTGCATCACGGCGCTCAAGCAGCGCGCGGGTGGCTGACAGGCGCATCTGATCGATATGATCATTGATAGCACTGTCTTTTTCGATAAAGGTATCGGATGCCGCGACGTAGGCTTCAGGCTGATAGTAATCGTAATAACTGACGAAGTATTCAACGGCGTTGTTCGGGAAAAACGATTTGAACTCACCATATAGCTGCGCCGCCAGCGTCTTGTTATGCGCCATAATGATCGTTGGGCGCTGACACTCGGATATGACCTTTGCCATAGTGTAAGTTTTACCTGAGCCTGTCACGCCAAGTAACAGTTGCTCATCCATACCACTATTAATCCCTTTGACGAGCTTATCGATGGCTTGCGGCTGATCGCCTGCAGGCTCAAAGTCAGTCACCATCTCAAAGGCGCGACTCGATATTTGCGTTCCAGACGCATTGACACCAACAATTTCAGCTTCGCCTTGTAACTGAGAGGCCAATTGATTTAACTGACGCGACGAGCGCGGTTCAGGCATACGCATAAGAACTGTCTTATTCAATAGGTTTATAACATTATGGGGTTTTAGCACTATTTTTAAAGGCTATTTACACCAAGTCTTACTTAGCAAAAAGAGCTAAAACAACGTGTTATTTGTGCTAAGTATTCAGAAGTCGTTTATTGAAGGTTACTTAGTAAGCGCTGTTTGATTGATTTGTAGACGAATAGAGGATAGACGTATTGATTCACCCCCTCTATATCGATCAAGATTTGGGTATAAAACTTACACGCTAGACGATATATTTACAAAGCTTTTCACGATTAACAAAGCTATTACATGACCACTCAACAAAGCCTAATAGTCTAGGGTTCAATCATCAATTCAAACTGTTAGTATAGATACTGAAATTGAGCAACACCCAAATCGAAATCAGTTAAGCTAAATAAATAATCTAAATTCTAATAAATAATGGAGCATAATATGAGAGAACGTTACGCGAGTGGAATCAATGACGACACTGCCAAAAAAATGGTAGACCTACTTAATTCAAACCTAGCAAACTTGATGGATCTGAGCATGGACACCAAGCAGTGCCATTGGAATCTGCAAGGTACTGGCTTTATTGGTGTGCATCAGTTACTAGATGACACCTATGATCGTTTAACTGAAGCCTTTGATACTGTAGCAGAGCGTATTGTCATTTTGGGCGGCAAAGCAAACGGTATCTCTAAACGCGTCGCTGAAGATTCAATATTAGAAACTTATCCCACTGATATTACAGAAGTGGATCAGCATGTTCGTGAGCTGACTAACCGTTATAAGAAAATTGCTGAAACGCTACGTGAAGCGATCGATACTGCGGGTGACGCAGGCGATGAAGATACCGCTGATTTGCTAACTGAGGTAAGCCGCGTTGTAGATAAAGATGCATGGTTCATCGGTGCTAATGCACCAAAGAAATAACTTATAATTAACACGTATGTCTAATTTAAAAAGGTCACTTTATAAGTGACCTTTTTTTATGCTTAATCGTTCTTATCGCTATTTATAAAAATGCTACAAATCTTTGCTGTCCTGCTTTTGCATAGCTGTCGGATTCTCGACTGGCGCGTCCAGATCACAGCTGGGACGGTGTGAGCTTTGCATACGTAACTGTTTACGCTCAAGCGCTGCATCGGCGCGGCATTGACGCATAGGATCTTTTAGATCAAGCGGCGGGGCTGGCGTAGGTTTACCATTATCATCGATAGCTACCATCGTAAAATAGCAGCTGTTAGTATGACGGACTGTACGTGCGCGCACGTCTTCTGCTTCTACTCGTATGCCTACTTCCATCGAAGTGGTGCCGACATAGTTGACACTGGCTGCAAAGGTAACGAGCTCGCCGACATAAATAGGCTCACGAAACATTACTTGATCAACGGACAGGGTCACCACATAGTTACCACTGTAGCGACTGGCGCAAGCATAAGCGACTTGGTCGAGCATTTTAAGTAAGTCGCCACCATGAACATTACCAATGAAGTTTGCCATATCAGGCGTCATTAGTATCGACATATAAAGCTCATGGTTTAGCGGTGCTTTTTTGGCAGTAGATGAGGTATTAGATTGAGCCATAGTTGTCCTTGGTCGTTGTAACGTTTATCGTTGCAAAATTTATCTGTCAGTTATACAGCAGGCGGATATCTAGTGCAAATTGATAACAGCAAAAAAACGGCTTAACCTAAATTAAACCGTTCATATCTGTAGCTCAAACACCTAAGCTGATGCCGTCTTATTTAGCCAGTTAAAGCGATAAGCCAACCAAGCCGTGCCAGCACTCACTGTACCTGTTAAAAAGCCACCCCAAGTAAAATCTACCAAAGCAGTATCAAGTGTATACCCTTTATATAGCGCAAGATTAGTAAAGTCATAAGTACCATAAGCCATCAAGCCAAGTAAACCACCTAATAAGAAAATGTGCCCGATAGAGGCGTTCGCTTTTATCTGCGGATAAAGGACGATAATGCATAGCGCTAAGATATAGAACATGTAGAACACAGCTGCCGCCATCATATTAGGTTCATCCGCCAACAGATGACCTATACGTTCCTCATAAAACAGCCCTTTCATCGTTGATAACCAGACAAAATCTACGCCTAAGAACATAGCAACAGCAACTAGATAAACAAATGTATAGCCCATAATAATATCCTTTTGTAATAACCAAACACAGGTCCTAATTATTTTTTATGCTTTAACTGTACTTTAATATGATGTATATAGATTTAGTAATCGTTATAGCTTTAGGTCATTTAATTGTAAATCTGGTAAAACGCTCAGTAGTGTACTTTTAGCCAAACGCAGCCGCAGTGCTAGGAGCGCTGCGCAGGTTTGTTGTAGTGTCAGTAGGCTTGTTTATCAAATCAGCTGCAGGCGAATCAGAAAAATGCAATATATCGATGTTGTCAGGTTTGACTGCAGTAAGCTGCACCACACCAATAGTGCGCTCTAAAAATCCACCCTCGCAGTAGCAAAAGTAAAACTCCCACAGACGAATAAAGGCTTCATCATAGCCCAAAGCTTTGATCTCTTCACGCTGCGACATAAAGGCTATGCGCCAGTCGCGTAATGTGTGCGCATAATCAAAACCATAATCATGCAATTGCTTGATGACCATATCTGTCTGCTTAGTAAACTGGGTATTTAGCTCTTGATTGGACAATAGGCAACCACCTGGAAAGATATGCGTCTGAATAAAATCGACGGAATCTATATAGTCTTCATAGTTTTGATCATTAAAGGTGATAGCTTGTAGCACCATAAGCCCTGTTGGTTTAAGTAAGCTATTGCACTTGGCAAAAAAGGTTGGCAAATACTCATGACCAACCGCTTCGATCATCTCAATACTGACAAGCTTGTCATACTGCCCTGTCAGCTCACGGTAGTCCTGTTTGAGCAAAGTAATTTTATCTGACAGGCCCGCAGCCTTTACTCTCACCTTGGCTTCATCGTACTGAGCGTCAGATATCGTCGTCGTGGTAACATGGCAGCCGTAATTTTTGGCCGCATAAATAGCAAAACCGCCCCAACCAGTACCAATCTCAATGACGTGATCGTTGGCTGTCAGTTGCAAGCGCTTGCAGATCAGCTCAAGCTTATGCTGCTGCGCCTCGCTCAGGGTCGCCTCGGAGTTTTGATAAACAGCAGATGAATACATCATGGTCTCATCTAAAAAGCGCTGATACATATCATTGCCCAAATCGTAATGCGCCAAGATATTAGACTTAGAGCCAGACTGATCATTGCTACGTAGCTGATGCTTGGCTTTTTCAAACGCTTTACTAATGCCAGCAAATCGGTTCTCTAATTTATTGAGTACGGCTAAGTTACGCGCCGCTAAGCGTATCAACCCCGTTAAGTCATCGGTGACCCATTCGCCATTGATGTAGCTATCTGCCAAGGCGATAGAGCCGCCAAACAATAGCTGACGATAGACACTGATATCATGGATCTTCAACGTCACATGCAGGGCATGACGCCCTACTGCTGAGCTACTTTTTAGACTCAAAGATTTATCACCGAAACTATGCGTATCGATAGACTGCGTAAACGCTTCAATAATGGTAATACCGCCGAACTGAACGCGTTTGAGCGCTTGAAATATTGCCTTTCGAGCTAGGTTATTCATGCCTTTATTGACAGGTTGTAAGATAGCGCTGTCACTGAGCGTTTGGCTCATGCGGGCATTGATCTTTTCTAATCGGGTCGTCGGCTGACGTTCGGTCGGTCGTACTGACATCGTTTAATCATCCTTTCATACAGTTGCAGAGAGATAAAGGGGTTATTTATAATACTTACTGTCCTTGCTACTTTATTCACGCCCTTGCTTACTATCAGCAAGCGTTTCATCATAATTAATATAAGGCACTTTTTTGATAGCAAATAATTTAAAAGCATGCCAGTAGATACGGGTCAATGAGGTCATATTCATTAGCGGGTTTTTGCGTAAGCTATGCTGTATCGATCGCGTCGTCATTGGCACGCCTGACATTTTTATACCAGTCTTTAGCACCTCACCGCGTCTGTCACTGATATCGATCGCAATGCGAACGTGCAAGCAGTCGTCATCTTGATCAGTCACTTTCACCTGCCAGCGGTAGAGCTGATCGATGGGGTTAAAGGGTGAGACGTGAAAGTTTTTGTCATGGCAAAATTCGGTCTCTTGCCCTTGTAATAAAAACCCATAGTAATGACGCTTATCCCAAGGGGTGTTAGAAACCTCTGCCAATAAGTGCGTAGGGGTTTGCTTGCTATCAAAGCCTATATAGAAATTGACTGGGCTAAAATACAATCCTGCATTACGGCACACAAGCATACCCATCATATCGCCTGTAGGCTTGCTACCTGTTTGAGTCACAAAGGCTTGAGTCAGACGCTC
>NZ_JBQQFC010000057.1:0-11671 GCF_052258445.1 Psychrobacter sp. T6-1 | reverse complement strand
TCTGATTTACAGCTGTGCCAATATTATCCAGTGATGGTTTAACGAGCGGATTTGTAGTAGTCAACCAGCATCGTGCCTAACGTGCCGTTGTCATCGATAGTCACTATTCTGACCGTACCCGACTGTGATGCGGTGCTCGATTGTACTTGTCCGGCGCTACCTAGGACGACTTGGTTGTTGCCTGCTGCCATTGCGCCATTACCGATAGCGATGCTGTTGATGCCGCCTGCCATAGATTTATTGCCTACGGCTACCGAATTAGCCCCTTGTGCGGCGGCCGCCTCACCGACGGCGGTTGAACGTACGCCACTAGCATTGGCGATATGACCAAAAGCTTGCGCGCGCTCGGCGGTGGCTTTGGACTGCCAACCGATAGAGGTTGAACCCAGACCTGCGGCATTGGCTTCACCGCCGACAGCCGTTGCTGAGTTTAGAGCTGCATTGGCTTTGTTACCGACAGCGACCGTATCGTTGGTACCGCCCGCCATAGCCGCTTCACCGACAGCGGTCGCGCGTACGCCGCTTGCATTAGCGAGATGACCAAAGGCTTGTGCGCGTTCGGCAGTGGCTTTTGATTGCCAACCGATAGAGGTAGATCCGAGACCTGCGGCGTTGGCTTGACCGCCGACAGCTGTCGCTGAATTAAGACCAGCGTTCGCCATATTACCGATAGCAACGGTGTCGTTCGTGCCAGTAGACATGGCGCTATTGCCCAAAATGAGGGCCGTACTGCTAGTAGCACCGGCAGCCATCGGTTGAGCCTCGGCGGCGGTTGTCATATTGGAGCAAGCAGCGACGCTTGCAATTGCTAAAGTAAGCACGCTCATTTTGAGTACTGACTGTCGTGAAAATTCCATTTTCATAATTTTAAATCCTTTTAATAAAGCTGTATCAGCTTGGGTAGTGGTTTGTATATTAGGAACTTAAGGGGAGTACACTATCAGCGTACTCTGGCATCGATAAACTGATGAGATATAGAGTCCGCCACAGTAATGTAACACTAATTCTGGCGCATCATGCAAGTAATGATAGTGTTAAACTCTCAAAGGTTGTTTAAGCTGACGAATGAGCGGTTATAGCTCAAAAACACACTCGCTATTCACTGATATAAAGGAGAATGCTCATGCCATATAATTTTGATGAGATAATCGATAGACGCGGGACGGGATCACTCAAATGGCACTATAGCGATGACACCATTCCGCTATGGGTCGCCGATATGGACTTTAAAACAGCCACGCCTATCTTAGATAGTGTGCAGCGTGTGATTAATCACGGCATCTTGGGTTATACCAAACCTACCGACGCTTTGTATGATGCGATTATCAACTGGCATAGCAATCGTTATGGCTTGGATTTGACACAGGATAACATCTTATTTTCGCCGGGCGTGGTGCCAAGCCTCGCGCTGATGATGCAGATATTCACCGAAGTAGGCGATACGGTACTGGTCAATGATCCCATCTATACGCCGTTTATGACCAAGGTGAAGCAAAATAATCGTACGCTGGTGATGTCGGCGCTAAAAGAAATAGATGGTAAATATGAACTTAATCTAGCCGATATTGAAGCCAAGATAGTTGAGCATAAAGTAAAGCTGTATTTATTATGCAATCCGCACAATCCGGGCGGGCGCGTTTGGACAAAGAGCGAGCTTGAGGCGCTACTGACGCTGTGTAAAAAGCACAATGTAGCGATTGTCAGTGATGAGATTCATCAAGATTTAACGTTGAGTGGTCATACGTTTACGCCTTTGTTAAAGCTAGCAGAAGCAGCAGGTTACGCGCATAACGTCGTCAGCCTGACCTCCATGACTAAAACATTTAATGTAGCGGGTATCAAAGGCTCGATGATCTTTGCCAAAGATGAGACATTACTGAAAAAAATCAGCCAGCAGCAAAATTTGAACGATGAATATGAGCTAAATTTATTTGCCTATACGGTGATGCAAAGTGCTTATGAACATGGCGGAGAGTGGCTTGAACAGGTGATAGCTTATATCGAAAACAATATCGAGATTACGCTAGACTTCTTAGCAGGTCATCTGCCTGACATCAAGGTCATGCGTCCTGAGGCGTCGTATTTAATTTGGCTCGATTGCTCAGCGTATGCGCAAGATGATCAGGCGCTGTATGACAAACTGCGCGCGGCGAAAGTTGAGCTAAATTCTGGTATTAAATACGGTCGCGAGGGACATCTAAAAATGCGTATTAATGTGGCTTGTCCTGAGGCGCTACTGCGTGAGGGGTTAAATCGGGTTTATGCGGCGTTTAGGGGTGATGATTAATCCTAATAATTCTTACATAAAGGATCTTCATATATCAGATGACCAAAAGGCTCATTTGGATCATTAGTAGCAGGTACAGCTGCACGGGCGCAGTTAGGATTATAGTATTTGCTTTGCGTAGCTGAAGTTCGGTATTCTAAGGGTTTGGTTGTAGTACAAGCATTTAGTAGTAAGCAGGATATAGCGATTGAGATAGGGATGTTACGCATGGTCATGATCCTAGAAGTTCAAATATAGATGCTAATAGTGAAATTAAGTTTATACAGATAGTAGTCTAAATGCTAGACGGTTTATAGTAGCTGCTACTATTGTAAGGATAAGAAAACATCGCTTATAGGCTTATATTAGCTATTTAAACGATTTTAAATGGCGAAGAGTACGAGCGAGTCATGACGATGGTTGAGCGCTGTTAAGCTAGGTTTTTGGAGAGGTAAAGACAAAATTCTTAAAACGGTAATGTATAAATAATAATATTTAGCTTTAATTCTTTATTATGATATGGAGCTCAAGAATAACGCTAATATTTCATTGACGACAAAGATTAAAGTCCATAATATAAGAAAGTTTTGTGACGATAAATTTTCTACATTTGTGTCAGTCTTATTATAAATTAAAGGTATTAATAATTAAAAGTATGAGTAATCTAACAGTTATAGATTTTTTCTGTGGAGCTGGTGGCTTTTCAGAAGGTTTCAGACAGATGGGCTTCGAGTTAGTCTGTGGTTATGACAATTGGCAACCTGCTATTGATACATATAATCACAACTTTGGCTTATCTTGTGCATTACAAGATATACTAGATTTTAGTGAAAGCGACAAAAAGATAGAGGAACTGCCGAACACTAATATTATTATAGGTAGCCCTCCTTGTGTAAGCTTCTCAAGTTCAAATAAATCAGGTCAAGCTGACAAGTCTCTTGGAGTAAGACTAACAGAGACTTTTTTAAAGATTGTGGCTGTCAAAAAGCATCAGAAAAATTCTGTCTTGAAAGCATGGTTTATGGAAAATGTTATTAATTCAAAAAAATATTTAAATGACTCATATACTTTTGATGATTTAGGCTTGACGTCATGGGCTATTAATCAAGGCATTAAGCCTAGCAGTATAGCTATTAACTTAAATGATAATGCCGCAATAATAAACTCTGCAGATTACGGAGCTATTCAAGCTAGGAAAAGACTCATCTCAGGAGAAGTAATTAATAAGAGGTCTTTAATTATACCTACTAAGACTCATGCAGATTCAAAAAGTAAAAGTGAACTTCCTAAATACAAAACTCTTAGAAAGATAAAAGATTATTTTCCTAATCCATTCAAAGAAAAGTCTTCTGAAATTGTTAAAGATGTAAATTACAATATATTTATTCCGCAGTATCAGGTTACTGATCACTTCTATGATACAGGAATATACAAAGTTGAATGGATGGCATCAAAATACTATAAGCAAAATCATCCATATATGGGAAAGATGTCATTCCCTGAAAATATAGATAATCCAAGTAGAACAGTCATAGCGACTAAAATAGCAAACTCTAGAGAGTCAATGATATATAAAACTGAATTAGAACGTGAGGGTGATGGTGAGTATAGATTACCAACTGTGCGTGAGGCAGCAATTATAATGGGCTTTCCAATCACATTTCAGTTCATAGGTAGTGAAAGTGCTAAGTGGCGTTTAGTGGGTAACGCAGTCTGTTGCGCAGTAAGTCGAGCATTAGCTATAACTGTCTTAGAGTCTTATAGACTTAGCAAACTGAAAGATATGGTACTCATAAAGACACCAAATTTGGAAGGTGTCAATAATCTAAATAAATATAATAAAAAAGAGTTTAATTCACCTCCTATAAAGAAAAAGGGCGCTCGCTTCAGAAGACATCCAATGAAAGATGGGAATCTTACCGTTACACTCTCGAATTATGATATAGAGAGTAGTAGTAAAACTCTAAATAAATGGTTCACTTCTATACAGTATGGAACTGGAAAAGGGTTTCCTATACAAAAAATTGATGATAATTATTTTGAAAATATTATAACTGTGATTAAAAAAATCGATAAAGGTTCTGAATTTATTAAAAAAGTAGATGAGTATTTGGTACCTAGAGTGGCGAACAAAGTAATAATGCAGAAAATGTATGAAAACCAATCTCCAATTGAGCGTTACTGGCAGCCAGAAAAGCTTGTAGATGAAGTTGCAAAGTTGATATATCAAAACATAGGTTCTAATAAAACCTATATTCAAGATGATTTAGTTATATTTACTGAGAAGAAAGCCGTGCCTGTTGTACAGTTATTTGCTCTTTACGCAATAAACAAGATAACAACTTTGTCTAATAAGGATTAACTATGAATCAAGAAACTAGACTTGAAAAAATTGAAGAGATAATGAATAGGGCTTCTACAGAAACTCTATTAAGTCAAGAAATTATGTGGGAAGGAGGGTTGCAAACATTTAAAGTTTATAAAATCCCATTGGAATATCTCGTATATAACAAGTACAACGGCAGAATACTTAGTAGAACTAAGTCTTTAGAAAAACAAAATAAACTAATTAATGTAGAGGATGAAAATGGGAGAAATTTAATAGAAGATTTACTTTGGCAATCTAAACCCGATCGCAATAGAAAAACTCAAGAGAGTTTAAAAGAGTTTGGTCAGCAGAAGGTCGGAATAATAACCAAAGATGGTGTAATTATCGATGGTAATCGTAGAGCTATGTTGCTCAATCGGATAGATAGAACAGGATACTTCAAAGCTATAGTCCTAATGGTAACTTTAGAAGAGGAACCAGTTCAAATAGAAAAGCTTGAAACCACTTATCAGATGGGCGAAGATGAAAAGCTAGGATACAACTCAACTGAGAAATATCTCAAAGCTAAGCAAATATATGACAGGTTGATTGATAACTATAAAGATCAAGAGGCGAAACAACTTATAGCAGAATGGATGAATGAACCTTTAGGTGAAATAGAAAAATATTTAAATACTATGGAAGTTATGGATGAGTATTTAGAGTATTTAGAGTATGACGGTATATACACACAACTAGATGGACGTGAAGATCAGTTTTTATCGTTGACAAAATGGCTAAAAAATTTTTACGGAGAAGAAAGCAAGAGATCTTTTGATGGGTATTCAAATGATGATGTAGATGACCTTAAACTGATTTCATTCGACTACCTTAGATTTAAAAAAGAGTTTGATGGTAAGGAGTTTCGTTATCTTGCTGAAGGTAATAGAGAGAAACATTTTTTTGGATACGAAAATGTATGGAAAAGTTTTAGTGACAAGCACTTTTCTATCAAAAGTAAGTTACCCAAAGAAACTAGCATAAACTCTAATTCCAATAACTTGCATAGTCATTTAGATGCAAGAGATAGTGAGTTTTTTGAAAGTTCAAAACTGAATAGTGATGAAAGTGAATTTATTGAAAATTTGAATAATCACAAAGATATGCTTGGATATAATAAAGCTTCTAATGAGCCTGAAAAGCTTATAAAAAAAGCATCACAAACTTTCGATGCAATTAAAACTAATCATAATTCGTTTTCAAAACCCGAAGTACAAGAGTTAGTTAAGGAATTAGGAGATAAGATATTCGATTCGCTAACAGATAAGTCCCCCCACTTTGTGCTTTCTCAAGTGGTTAATTTACTAAATTCTATAAACATAGATGATATTAATGATTCTGATATTGAAAATGTGAAGAACGAAGCTATAAAAATTCAAAAAATAAATTATCAATTACTTAAGAATTTATAATGAATTACACAATAGAAATAGACACTCGGAATCTTGGATTCATAATCAAAGGTGAGATAGATAGTATCTTGTCTAACGATAGAATTAAAATGACACTAAAAAGACTGGATTTTGTATCAAATAGTACCTCTATCTTTATATCATATCAAGAAGGTAGAGAAATTGAAACATTGGAGCAGCTTAAACGATTATTTAAGAAGAATAATATAGAGTGTGAGGTTTTATCTGGTCAAAATAATGAACTAGTTTTCTACGAAAATGAAATTAAGAACTTTAGGAAGTTTGCATTAAAAGCAAAGTCAATAAGAAATAATGAATTTGAAAATGATGAAGGTCTGATTGAGAATTTTCGTGAATTTCAGAATGTGATTAGTATAAAACTAGAACGTACTTTGTATGAATTGCAGTTATTATCAGCATTCCATATGACTTTCGCGCAAAACTCTTGTAACTTCTCAGTTCCTGGTTCTGGTAAAACATCGATTGTCTATGCTGCTTACGCATACTTAAAAAATCTTCCACATGATGACGATAGGCATGTTGATAATATTGTTATCATAGGTCCCATCTCATCTTTCAGGCCGTGGGAGACTGAATATTTAGAATGTTTTGGAGTCGAACCGAAATCCTTTAGGTTGTCTGGTAATGCTGAAGTTCTAAACGAGGGTAAGCTTGAGCACCTATATTCTGCTAGACCTAGTGAACTTACTTTAATATATCATGGAGGAGTTGATAAATTTAGGGATGATTTAGTTGACTTTCTTAGTAGAAATAAAACTATGCTAGTAGTTGACGAAGCGCACAAGATAAAAAATCCTAATGGTGTTTGGGGGAAAAGTGTGGTTAAAGTTTCTGAGAAAGCAGTAGCGCGTGTTGCCCTAACTGGTACTCCAGTTCCCAATGGCTATCAAGACTTGTTTAACATATTTAAATTTATTTATCCCTACAAATATAAAGAAGTGCTAGGTTTTAGTTATCCAAATTTAGAGAATCTTACAACTAGTAATAAACTAGAGTCTTCTAATAGAATTGATAAATTAAAGAAAAATATATCACCATTTTTTATACGTATAAAGAAGGACGACTTAAAATTACCACCAATCGAAGAAGCTCTCTACCGTATTGATATGTCGCCCTATCAAAGAGAAATATATGATTTTATTGAATCTAAGTACATTAGTCATTTTAAGGGAAGCTCTTCTGGAACGGTTAAGGATGTAATTAACAAAGCAAAGCTTATAAGGTTAAGACAAGCTGCTACAAACCCTTCTTTACTTGCCAAACCTCTCATAGAGTCTCTAGGAGATCATATCTCAATTGGTTCATCCGACTCTAAGACTATATTTCTAACTGATGAAAATGAATATATTGATGATACAGAATTTTTTTGGAAGATTAAGAATTATTCGAGTGATGAAATACCTATAAAGTTTGTCGAAACCTTGAATATTATAAAGAATGAAGTTTTTGATAGAAAAGAGAAATGTATAATCTGGACTATTTTCGTTGATAATGCTAAGAAACTTAGTGAGTACTTAACCTCTAATGGTTATAAGAATAGACTTTTGATAGGTGAAATACCGCAAGATGATAGAGAGAAAACTATTGAATTATTTAATAGTTCTAGCAATCGTGATTTTAGTATAGTAATTGCTAATCCATTTTCTGTAGCAGAGTCAATATCCCTACACAAAGGATGTCACAATGCTATATACCTTGAAAGAGATTATAACTGCTCTAACTTTATTCAATCTAAAGATAGAATTCATCGTGTAGGCTTAAACCCCAATCAGATTACAAATTATTATTATATTATTGCTGTGGATTCTATTGATGAAGTAATACATGAAAAATTAGAAATCAAAATCGAGAGAATGGAGAGTATTATTAACGATGACATTCCACTGTTTAGACTAATTGATGACGATGATGAATCAGATATTATTAAAGGACTAATGAAAAATTATGCTGAAAGATCTAAGAAGATATGAGCATTTTGGTACTCCTAATTTTTATAGTACACTCTTAAAGTTTATTTCGAAGCACAAAAACCCAATAACAAAGGAAGTAGTCAACAAATATTTTTATGGTAAAACAATTGATGGTAGAAGAGGCTTTAGAGGAGCAGTAGAGTTTGCAATTAAGATTAATGTATTGGTAGAAGATAAGGGTTTTATAAGTGTAGATAAAGGATTCTATAGTTCTTATGTAAGTAGTGAAAACCTAGAGAGTTTTATCCTCACTAATTTTTTTCTTAAGATTAACAATAGTGACTACTATTCCGAAATATTTAATCCTGATAATTTTAGTTTTACTCATGATTCTAGAAAATTAATTATGAAGAACACTGTATTTAAGTTTAAATATTCTAATGTAAAATATTTTCTATTAGATTTTGGTTTCCTGACATGCGATGAAGAAAATGAATCACGATTTTACAACGTAGAAAGTAAATATCTCATCTTATTGAATGTCTCTATCTTACCTGAAATAAGTAAGAAAAAGAGAAGGATATCAGTCAGTGAGTTCGAAAAATCTATGGAAGATAGAAATAAATATGGTCATGAAGCTGAGTTATTTGTCTATAATTTTGAATGCGCAAGATTATTTAATTTAAAGAAACCAGATTGGACTTCATCACATACTGTAAATAAAGGCTATGATATTACTTCTTATAACTTTGTAGGTGATTTACGCTTTAACAGGTTTATTGAGGTAAAATCTTTTTATGGTGATAAACCATATTTCTATTTATCAGAGAATGAGTACAAAACTGCTGGAGAGATTGGAAAAAAATATTGGCTATACTTAGTTAATCGTAAATATATAGATCAACAAGGTTACGAACCTATAATAATACAAGACCCTTATGCCAACATTTTCTCTAATCCGAATTGGAAGATGACTGAAGAGAAAACTTACAAGTTTTCTCAAGCTTAACCCGTTAAGTTTACTGTCCTTAATTTTGATTGTGGGTTACGCCTTGTTGTCATTCTCTTCGAGAATTTGACAACGCTATCCCACCCTAAGATTTCTTTGTCTTAGAATTATCTTAAATTAACTAACAATAGTCGCTTTGCGGCGCGTTTTAGCCGTGACTGACGCGGTATCCTGTGCGACTAAGCGGGTTGCGGGCACTTGGCTGAGGGTAGTATCGAGAATACAGGAATGCCATCAGCCGTTAGTGCCCGCCACGCTTAGGGGTACAGATACAAGCAGAAGGCGCGATTAGCTCCCCAATATTATCAGCCACAATACTCCCGCCTTTTGACCACTTCCAATACTTCTACACTTCAAACTCGTCCAGACTACTTGGCAGGATATCCTGTGATGTCTTGAATGCTTTGGTATAAGGGTTTTAGGCGCTCGTACATCTTGAGATAGACCTCGTTATACAGGCGCTTATAGAGTTGCACGTTGGCTTCAATAGGGACGAATTCGTCGCCTAAATGGGTCATGGCGTCACTGGCTACGGCGTGGTCGGGATAGACGCCGAGACCCACCGCGCAGTTGATGGCAGCGCCGAGGCCAGTGGCTTCATAAGTGTGCGGGCGGTAGGCGGGCATGGCAAAGATGTCGGCGGTGAGCTGCATGGCGGAGTCGCTTTGGGAGCCGCCGCCTGAGACCCGCAGGTGTTTGATGGGTTTGCCCGTGCGTTTCTCGATAGTGTCAAAGCCGAGTTTAAGCTCGTAAGCCAGCCCTTCTAAGATAGCGCGATAGACGTGCGCGCGGGTGTGCACATCGCCAAAACCGATGAGTGCGCCTTTGCCCTCAAGCCCCGGATGACGGACGCCCGGTGACCAATAGGGCTGCATGATGAGTCCCATACAGCCTGCTGGAATGTCTTTGACGGCGGCATCGAGGAGCTTTTCGGTGTCGATGCCTTGGGTTTTGGCAAGTTGTTGCTCGTAGTGGGCGAATTGTTCTTTGAACCAGCTGACCATCCAAAAGCCGCGATAAATCATGTACTCAAAGTTGTAGTAGTGCGGGGCGGCGGCGGTGTAGGCGGGCATATGCTTGAGAATCTCGACGTAATCAGGGGAGATGGTATTGATAGTGGCGGTGGTGCCAAAACTAAGACACGCGGTATCGGCGGCCAGACCTGCTGCGCCTAGGGCTTCGCAGGCTTTGTCACTGGCGGCGGCAATCATTGGCGTGCCTTGTGGGATGCCTGTGGCCTCGGCAGCTTTGGCGCTGATGTGACCGAGGGTTTGGCTAGGTGGGACGATTTTGGGCATTTGCTTGGGGGTACAGCTAAACAGTCGCCATTTGAGGTCTTTGGGTTTGAGCCACTTTTGCGCTTTGTAGTCATAAGGCAGGTAGCCGACTGCGTGACCGTTTGAGTCGATAAGTTCATCGGTAAGCTGATAAGTGAGGTAGGCGGAGAGGTTGACGTAGTGCGCGGTCTTTGCCCAAGTCTCAGGCTCGTTTTGCGCGAGCCAATTACAGCGGGCTTTTTGCTGGGCGTCTTTGACCAGCTCGCCCATGCCGATGATTTTGGTGAGTGGGTTTAAAAAACCAATGTCATGAGTTTCAGCGCGGCGCAAATCCATCCAAACGATAGCAGGGCGTAGCGGCTGCATGTCTTTATCAAGGCAGATCATAGTATAGCGCTGGGTGGCGAGACTGACGCCAGCGATTTGTTCAGGTCTAATCTCGCAGCTTTGCCAAAGTTGCTGACAGGCCTCGGTTAGCTTTTGCCAATAGTAGTCGGCGTGCTGCTCGGCGTAATTGGGCTGCTCGGAGAAATACGGCTCGATAGGTACGCGGGCTTTGGCGATCTCGCTGCCGAATTGATCAAAGATAAGCGCGCGGACGCTTTGGGTACCGTTGTCGATCGCTAAGAAATAGATCGGGTCGTTAGGGGTGGTCATAGTTGTCCTTAACTATGTAGAGATATAAAATTTTTGAGTTATAAAAAGCACTAAGCCGCAGGCAAGTGATAATAACGCTGCCATAAATCGATATAGCGAGCGACTTCTTGTTGCCATTTTTGCTCATCCCAGCCTAGCTCATTTTGGCAAATTTGCTTGAGCCTCGCGCTGATCAGCGGTGTCATCGCGCCATGCGGTAGGATTAAGCCTAAGCGCGTGCGTCTTAACAATAAATCATCTAAATGAATAACCTGCTCGTAGTGCGCGGCAAAGCGAATCTCCGCCCAAATGGTGTTGCTATCGGTGACATAAGCGAGATCATCGTCATGCGCTAGCTCTAGTAATTTATCGAGCTGTAGACCATAGAACCCTTGCAAACGCTGTTGTAGAGGTTTTGGCAAAGTGGCGAATTTGGGATGGGTCGGCATAGGATTACTAAAGACCTGATCGCCATTTATCGTTTGGTTTTGAATAGCAGATTCATCAAGCGCGAGTACCTTTTGACACTTCTCAAGCACATCAAGGGCAATTAGGCGAAAGGTAGTCAGCTTGCCGCCACTGACGGTCACCAGATTGTTATCGAGCCAAACGCTATGATCGCGCTTCTCTTTACTAGGGCTAACGCGCTTGCCGTCACCGCCATCAGAGATTAGCGGACGTACGCCTGCCCATGAGCTGATAACGTCTTCGCGGTTTAAGTCCGTATCATCAAACAATCCATTGGTCGCGTCTAATAGATAATCGACTTCTT
>NZ_JBQQFC010000056.1:0-11715 GCF_052258445.1 Psychrobacter sp. T6-1 | reverse complement strand
GTCATTACTCTCAGAGACGTTATCTTGCCTTTATGTAAGCAGTAACATACCGATAGCTTACTCTAAGTATTTTTATTGTCAGAGGCTGCTATCTTTATGACCCATTACCTTTTAAAATGTGCCGTACCCAAGTTATTGCTACTTACTCGTGAGTGACCTAAATGCCTGAATCTTTGAATATTATTGACCTTATCACCGATGCCAGTTTATTGGTACAGCTCGTTATGGCGCTACTATTATTAGCGTCTCTACTTAGCTGGGTCATTATCTTTCGCCTAAGTGCGCGCTTAGGCACTGCTAAGCGTTTTGACACACAGTTTGAGACGTGGTTTTGGTCTGGCGAAGATTTAGCTAAGCTCTATCAAGGTATCCAAGGATCGCCTGATCGTCAGGGACTTGAGCAGATATTTTATGTCGGGTTCTCTGAGTATCTTAGGATGCACAAAAAACGCCAACCTAAAGACGACATTATCGACGGCGTTGAGCGCAAACTGCGCGTGGGCTTAGGACGTCAGCAGCAGATGCTAGAATCTGGTATCGCCACCCTTGCCAGTATCGGCTCTGTTGCCCCTTATATCGGTCTATTCGGTACGGTGTGGGGTATTATGAATGCCTTTTTGGGACTCTCGCAAACCGAGCAAGCTACCCTTGCCTCTGTCGCACCTGGTATCGCAGAGGCGCTTATTGCTACGGCTATGGGATTGTTCGCCGCTATTCCTGCGGTACTTGCCTATAACCACTTCACTGCCAAATCTAGCAGACTCTATGAGTCGCGCGCGTTATTTTGTGATGAGATGACGGGCATGCTACAGCGCGAAACCAGCGCGCAAAGTATGCTGATACGCGAGACTAGTATCGCGCAAAACAAGGCAACTGGTCTATGAAATCTAGTCCTTACCAGCGCCCCAAAAAAGCCCTCAATGCCGGTATGAATGTTGTGCCTTATATCGATGTGATGCTGGTGCTACTGGTCATCTTTATGGTGACAGCGCCTATGCTGACTACAGGCGTCGATGTTGATTTGCCCAAAGAGCAAGCGAGCACTTTGACTCAAAACCAGCTACCGGTCATCGTCTCCTTGACGGATAGCGGCGAGATTTTTATTAGTTATGAGAACAATATGGATATGCCGATTAGTGAGCCTGAGCTGATAGAGGTGCTCTCTAACTTACAAGCGCAATATCTAAGCTCAGGTGAGGCACCGGTACAAGTGATGATTAATGCCGATCGAAACAATCAATATGGCTCTATTGTCGCGCTTATGGCAAGCTTGCAGCAAGCGGGTATCGAAAAGGTTGGACTACTAACAGGTGCGCCCCTCCCTGCTCCGCAGATCTGATCTGTCTCAACATTACAAGAGATTAAATAACGATAGATATAATGCTAAAATATCATTATATTTATCATAAACGTTTTATAATCAATTATTTACTCTCATTTATGAGTATTCATGCCATGAATAATGCGCCTGCCGTCTTTGTACCGACTGAGCCTGAGAGCAATGGACTAACTTGGCCTACGCTGCTAAGTCTGCTTGCGCACGGCATCGTCCTAGGACTCTTGATCTATAACTATCAGACGCCTGTTATCGAAACCGCTGGCAGCATTGAGACAACAATGGTATCTCCTGAGCAATTAGCCGAGATGCAAGGGCAGATACTCGCCAATCGAGCGGCTGCAAGCGCGCAACAAGCGAGCGGTACTCCGAGTAGCAGCTCAAATAGTGAGTCCGCTAGTGAGACTCCTAATGTGTATAGCTCCGACTCATCCAGCAGCTCGCAAAGCACGCAACCAAGCTCACAAAAAGTACCTGTATTTTTGCAGTCAGATGATGGCACTGACACGCCGATACTAATGAGTGAGCAGCAACAAGAGCGCTATACTCAGCAATCAGAAGAATATCAGCGACAGCTTGCCCAGTGGTCAGCCGAGCAGCAGGCTATTACTGATGAGAGACTAAAGCGCATTGAGCAAAAAAAACAGCAAGATGATCAAGCTGTTGAAAATAGACTCAAAGCGTTTCACGATAAACAGCTCAATCCGCCAAAGATCGAAAAACCAACGGCTAAGCAGCGCAATATAGAGATCACCTCTGGTAGTTCAGGCAGTGCTGGTAAGAGCTTTAGTTTATCTGATGGTGAATCGACAATATCAGGCGATAGTGCGACAACTAGTAGTAAACCTGGAAGTAGTAGCTCAGCTAGCGGTAACCGCGGCGCAAGCAATAGCGAGATTATTAATCTTATTAAGCGCAACTATCAGCCTCCAGTAGCCGCTAGAGGGTCAACGCAGCGCACTACTTTGACCATTACGGTGCGCTCAAACGGAGATGTGGCAAATGTTACTGCCTCTGGGCCTGACAGCGCGGTCAATGAAGCGGCGCGCCAAGCAGTACTAAATACAGGTAATCTGCCTATTGATGCTGATGACCCTAAATACCCGACCTTTAACATACAGTTTAAAGGTAGCAATTGACGACTATTACCCTAATCATGTTGCACCGACTGCTCAATTAGCCTATTTTGATACTCAAATAATTCTATATCCTTCTTATTTAGGAGTCTGATCTGGTTATGCGTACTCACAAAAAACTATTACTCACCCTACTTACTGGCGCGTCAAGCTTACTTATGGCCCCAAGCTTATTGGCAGCGCCCGTTGTTTTGGAGCTGGACTATGAGATTCCTGTTCAGCAAAATCAAGTGGCGTTTGTGCCATTTGCAGGCGACTCTGTTTTATCATCAGTTATATTAAATGACTTAAACAGAACCGAGCTTAGCGTTACCAGTCAGGGCTTGCCGCAGCAGCCCCGCAGTATCAATGAGCTATCAGGTACGCTCCCTGTTTGGCAAAGTTTAGGGATTCCCTATTTAGTTGTCGGTAGCACGCGTAGCAACCGCGGTAAAATCGTTACTGATTATGAAGTCATAGACGTAAAAGCAGGCCGCGTGATTGAGGGCAAACAAACCTTGAGCGCTGATAACAATAGCCAAAGTTTGCGTTATGCAGGTCACGTCATCGCAGACAAAGTCTATGAGCTAATCACAGGAATACCAGGCGACTTCTCAGGGCGCATCGCCTATATTGAAGAGACAGGCGTCGGTAAGAATAAAACCTCGCGTCTAAAGATCATGGACGCCGATGGAGAAAATGCTAGCACTATTACAGAAGTCAATGGCTCTATCTTCTCGCCTGCTTGGTCACCTGATGGCAATCGTATCGCTTATACGGTGCAGCGAGACAAATCCTACCCTGTCATCTATGTACAAAATATCAGCGGCGGCGGTGCGACAACAGTAACGCCGTACAAAGGCAGTAATATGAGCCCGTCATTCTCACCAGATGGCAGCAAGATTTTGTTCTCAAGTAGCTTTGAGGGGAGCGCTGATATTTATGAAATTAGTGCTGGCGGTGGTAATTTGCGCAAACTGACCAATTGGCCAAGCAGCGAAGTGCAGCCCACTTATGCACCTGACGGCAAATCCTTTGTTTTTGTCTCTGACAAAACAGGATTTAATAGACCACAAATCTATCGCTATGAGTTTGGTTCAGGACGTATCTCAAAGGTGTCTAATAGCGGCTATGCCACGACGCCTAAGTTCAACAATGATGGCACGCAAATTGGGTTTTTAAGTGGTTCATCAGCGGCGATTATGAATAGTAACGGTCAAGTCGTCACCAACATAGGCAACACGGGTCTAGATGAAGGGGTTAGCTTTTCACCCAATGGCAAACGCGTGGTCTACGCGTCCACGCAAGGCGGCAAAGGCGTCATTACTATCAAATCATTGAATGGTGGTGAGGCTTTTGGTAAGTCAGGACAAGGGGTTATCAAGTCACCGGTCTGGTCGCCCAACCCTAAATAGCTCTAAAAAAAGCGCTCGATAGTATAATCGAGCGCTTTTTATTTTTATTCACTTGGATCGTATCCTGGTGGATTATCATGTCTTATTTGCGCCACATCAGCAGCGGTAACGGTCGCCTCAAGTCCATTGAGATCGGTCATAATGTACTGCGTCACGGCTGCCATTTGCTCATCGTTCATCATCATATGAAACGATGGCATACCGCGCAGGCCGTTGATTAGGATGCCTATCGTGTAATATTTTGAGGCCATCTTGCTGTTGTCAGCGAGCGGCGGATAGTAACCTGCGCCGTACGCTCCTTGACCGTCATGCATGTGACAGGCAGCACATGAGCGATGATAAAGCTCGCGCCCATTAGTGCTATGGTAGGCGTTACCCTCACCAAACACCTGATTCCACTTTTGGACCTCTAGATCCTCTGCCATAGCAGGTATGTTGGCGTAACTGACGATATCGACCTGAGGTTTTGCCAGCTCCTCTTCACTCGTGTACACCGCGCCCCATGAACCATTGTTGCGACCATCGGCAAAGTCATAACTCTCTGCCGTCGCAGTTTGTGCCTCAGGTTCAGCTAGCGTCGGTGCATCCGCGTTCGATGAGCAGCCAGACAATGCCGTCATAGCGACCATAGCCGTCAATAGTGAATATCTTAAATCTTTCATAATTGCCTCTTACTCTATTTATCTATGACAGCTGGCTATACAGCCTTTGCTCTTTGATGCAAGCGCGTGGCGGTATCTAGCCCTGATAAAATAGCGCCTTCTTGCCATGCTGGGATATGTGAGCAATGCTCACCTGCAAGTACAATCCGATTGTCAATCTGACACAGCGTATTGTAGTATTTCTCGCGGCTTGACTCACTCCAGATACCGTAGCAGCCCAATGTCCAAGGGATACGGTGCCACACTACAGAGGTGCCCGAGCGAAACTCTTCGGGGTACTGCGGATGGATATGCTTGCCATAAGCTAAAGCGGCGTCAATGCGCTGCTGCGGGGTCAAGGCATTGAACTTATACGACGTTGGGCCATAGCCGTACCCTCCTAGCAGCACGCCTGTTCCTGTCTTGAACATGTCCTCAGAAGGATAGGCAATCTGTATATTGGGCATATCAGTGTACGTGACTCCGCCATAGATCCACTCATCTTCCTCCCAAAAGCGGCGCTTAAACTCCAGACCTACCTTAAACGCAGTATCGTAAGGCACTGCTGACATGGCCTCTTTCATAGGTTTTGAGACGTTAATGTCCATCTGGGTCAATACGGTCAAAGGAATGGTGCAGATACACCAATCAGCGCGCTCAGTCTTAGTGCCGCCATTAGGGTTATTGCTGTCGACATAATCAATAGTCACGCCGCTATCATCTTGATGAATCTTAGTGACTTTGGCGTTGAACTCAATCATGTCACGGCATTCACGTGTGAACGCATCGCCAATTTTGCCCATGCCGCCGACTGGCTGAAACATCGTTGGATGATGTACGTAAACATCAAAGTTATTGTACAAATCTGACCACACACCAGATTGCAATAGCTCACTCATCGGTAGGACATCTGATGGCTGCTCTTTCGGCATAAGGCCACCGCCAGGGTAGACACTATACCCGCGAACCTTGCTGGTGGCATGGCTAGTCACATAACGATAATTATTGTCTAATACGCCCCAGCCTTTTAGCCCTTCAAGCAGCTTTTCTTTATCTTCGGTATTGACCGAGCGATCCAGTCCGCCCACATTCACTGATTTTGATAGTAACTCTGAGACATAGCCTTTAACATCGCTTCTGACATCACCCAAACGCTGCGGCACACCATTAAAGTGATTGGTACGATGCAAGTACGCCCTATTATTAGTCTGAACAAAGGGCTGCAGCTCAACACCAAATTTTTTGCAATAATGAAACACGCCATAGTGATGACTTGGCAAGCGCCAAGGACCACCATTAAAATAATTGCCTTCCTCAAAGTCGCAAGTGACCTCTTCGCCGCCAAGCTCTGTGTATTTATCACCGCTGTTGAGTGTCCAGCTACGACCACCGCCACGGTTTTGATACTCTAATACTTTAACTTCATAACCTGCCTTACGCAGCTCATAAGCGGCTGTCAAACCTGCCAGCCCCGCCCCAAGTATTATGATACTAGCACCTGCAGGTGCACCTGTTAAATTGAGCTCTTCCTTAAAGGTGGACTCTGAGGCAAACCCCAAGGTCGTCATCGCCTGATACATCGCGGTTGCGCCCGCAGTCTTACCAATCATAGAGAGCAGTTGACGCCGCGTTGGTGATTGAAGCATATCTTTCATATTGGTGTCCTTGTGGTATGACCGTATTAGGTAGCTATTGTCATCAAGATATATATTGATATCACTGTGACTTTCTTTATCTTTTACTACCTGATCATTGACCTATATATTTGTAAATTAGTTTGTTATCTATACTCAAAGCGCTTTAATAAATGATATCTATACTAAGTGCTTTTACTCATCTGTTTTACTAAGCGCGTTGACGCGAGCGTATGATGGCTCTAATAACAAAGAAAAGGATTAAGAGCGCGACAATGATACCGAGTATGGCAAGCACGCCTGCATACTTTATCAAAAACGGACGTTGATCTTGTCCTGCTGCAACAGTATCGACATAGTCTGCGCTCACATCACTACTGGCAAGACCGCCAAAGCTAGTCCGAACATAATTAGTGATATCAGCGATTTGCTGATGGCTCAGCTGATCTTTAAAACCTGGCATATTCGGTCGGATATTGGTTGCTCCCTCTACCCCGTGCAGGATCACGTTGATCAAGGTGTCTGGATTGTCACGGCGCAAACTTGTCAAACCAACAATAGGGGCATAACCAGCATCAGGCTGCGCGTAGCCATTGACGCCGTGACAGCTGGCGCAAGCATTTAGATATAGACCCTCAGGCGAGCTACTATCAACGCCAAGTTTTGCCTGTGTTAGGTAGTCGTCTTGAGCTAGCAAATCATGAGTGATCGAGGCATTGATAGGATCAGGTAAGCTTTTGGTATCTACCTCAGTGATCGTATCCTTTGTCTCAATTGCGGGGACTACTTTTAGATAAGCGGCAATTGCGCCCAAATCATCGTCCGTTAGATAGCGGGTACTGTGAGCGACTGCTTCACCCATAGGGCCACCTGCATAAGCGCGCTTGTCTAGCTCGCCTGTGCGCAGATAGGTGACGATATCTTGCTCGCTCCAGCTACCGATGCCGCTTGAGTTGTCAGGGGTGATATTAGGAGCATACCAATTGCCCAATTGCGCACCCGATAGGTACATACTATTATCAGCACCCATCGTCATATCACGCGGGGTATGACAAGTACCGCAATGTTCTAGATTGTTGGTAAGGTATTCACCGCGCTGCTGGATGGCAGTTAGACCCTCCCTGTTTTCGTAAGCGGGTACATTTATAAAGTTCCAAAAATACATCAGGCTACGAATATTAAAAGGAAAGGGTAGATCTGTTTCATACTCAGGCGCCGCGTCTACTGCAGGCACCGTTTGCAAGTAGGCAAATAGCGCACTGATGTCTTCATCGGTCATACCATGATATGAAGGATAAGGCATCGCAGGATAGATCATGTGATCAGGCGCACGACCCTTGCGCAGCGCTTTTTTGAGATCTTGTTCAGTATAGTTACCGATACCATAGCGCTTAGAGGGCGTGATATTAGTCGCATAGATACTGCCCATCGGTGTATCGATAGCAACGCCGCCTGTATAATCTTCTCTGTGACAAGCCATACAATCAGCCGCGCGCGCGATATAAGCGCCGCGATTGACCAGATCACTGTTAGCAGGACTGACGTTAGGTAGGTTTGTAGCCTCTGCCATAGCAGCGCTTGAGGAGATACCGATAGCAAGCATCGATAGCACCTTGTAAAATGGCTTCATAATATCCTCACACCATAGCATTTAAATTATTTATCTCAAAACATGTCTACAATAGTAAAAAGCTAGCTCTTAATCAGCTAAGAGTAAAAACACATCTTGTTATGTTGGCTTATATTTAATCTTGAACACCTGCAAATACCAATATCTAAGTACAATCAATATTTACCGAATATTGTCTAATTATATTGATTAAGTAAAAAAATTTCAGTACTGTGACGCTTTTAGTGACTCTATTAACACTAACCAATAACAAAACTCTCCTGTTTTAATTCATAATGCATTGAGTTACCTTTCAAACACTAGTGATAATAAGCGCTATGAAAAATCCTTTTGCCCACAACTCGCCCTTTTTTTATACCCTATTTGCAAGCGTGCTCCTTACAGGCTGTCAATCTCTCGGATTTGGCGGTAGCCCTATTCCAGTAACCGCGGCTCAAACGATTAAAGGGTCGACAAACAACCCATTGCCCACTACAAAATCACTGTCTACTATTAATCCAGTTAACTTGCAGTCAGATACTTTAAACAAAAAATAAAGCAAAAAAAAACGCCCGTTATGGACGTCTGTATTCGTTTATCGTGGGTTTACTGATCTGAGGGTTGATGCTTGATAATAGTCTTTGCTAAGTGATCGCCGAACCAGATAGCAGTATCGATATCCCCTTTGCCTGGAGTCTTTTCAGGTGGTCCATCAAGCGACTGCGTCATCAGTCCCAAAAAACTCGATAAACGATTAAGATCAGTGGATTCATGACCTGTCGGCATTAAAGGCAGGCCGATCCAGTTCATACCGTGCTGCATACAGTACAGATTGATCTGCTGTAATACGGCAAGCTTATCTCCACTAAGACCACCTGAATTGGCAAATCCTGCCGCCCACTTGCCTTCCCATATACGGTTGTACCAACGCTTTGAGGTCTCATCCATAAAGGTCTTAAATTCAGCGGTAACGCTGCCCATATAGACGGCGCTACCAAACACCAATAGATCGGCTTGATCTAAATAGTCCCAATCTACCTCATATACATCTACCGCCCGTGCCTGCAACTTGGGCAGCTGCTGGCGCGCGCCCTCGACGATAGCGTGCGCCACGCGTTTGGTATGACCATAATTACTATGGAAGATAACTGCCATAGTGACGCTAGGTACTGCTTTGGCGTCGGTAGTGGTTTGCGATGAGGTAGCAGGTGTATTCATACAAGCTCTAATAATGTCTGATAAAGGGGTTAAAATATTATAAAGGACGGCTGCGTACAATGATTAGCGCCATACGTCCTGTAGCAGGCTGATGCAAATGCGTCTGGCGCCGATAAGAATAGTAGCGAGTATCAGCGTAACTACAGTCTATTGGCAGATCAGTCTTTAACTTTATACCTAAAGCTGTTAATTGATCCGCTGCCAGCTGCGGTAAGTTGAGCTTAATTTTGTCTGCATTTACTGTAGCGTAATTTGACAGATTTTCAAGGTTCTTGTGTAAGTATTGCTCCGCGCTTTGTGAATTGTCAGCTAGGTTAGTATTAGCGGTGGCATCATTACTGACATCGACCTCTGACGCTATACTATATAAATGCTCAAACTCGTTTAAACGAGCGGCATCTAATAATTTGTGATCGAAACATCCTGCCAGCAGCTTATCTTGAACTTGTCGATTCACCTCATAGTGCGCTTGACTAATACAAGCGCCCATCCATGCCATAATTGATAATGATTTATCAAAGCGCTTGGCGGCTTGTTTTATGACCCCGCAAGCTAGCCCCTGCCAGCCTGCATGAATAGCCGCTATCTGCCTACTATCTGGCTGATACATCACAATAGGTACGCAATCTGCGGTCATAATTGCCAGTCCCATATCATCTTGCATACTAACCATAGCATCAGCAGCAATAGGCTGCATACCGATAGTAGTATTGTCGATATCATGCACCTGATTGCCATGTACTTGATTGACCCAATGCAAACGCGCTATGGGCGCAAGGTGATAACCCTTCAATTGCTCATTGATAGCGCTGAGCAGTTGCATACGGTTATGTAATACTGGTTTGGGGTCGTCGCTGACATGCAAGCCTAGATTAAAGTCGCCGTAGCTTGCCTGCCCTAGAGTAGATGTATCATCAAATAATACGTTTGGCTCGTCATTAAAAGCGCGAGTTTGAAAGACTGCAATGTCATTTAAGTGTGCTACAAGCGTAATAGGCTGGCTTTGAGCAGTCATAGCGTCTCCCCTAAATCTCTTGTCCTTAAGGTATTATTTGCTTTGAGTATTGTCTCTTAAACGATCAGCTTAGTCATCACTCAATAGCGCAATCAAAGCCTGCATATCCTCTGGAATCGGTGCCATTACCTCAACATCCTCGCCCGTTGTAGGATGTACAAACCCTAATCGATACGCGTGCAGGGCTTGACGAGGAAAGCTACTAATCGCTGTACGCTGTGCTTCTGTGAGACCTGCACGCAGTTGACGACGTCCACCGTAGACGCGGTCACCGACAATAGGATAAGTTATGTGACTTAGATGAACACGAATCTGATGCGTGCGCCCTGTCTCAAGTCCGACGTCCAATAGGCAATAATTGTCATTGAGCGCAGTAATATCGAGCAAGTGCGTCACCGCCTCGCGCCCTGCGGTCATCACAGTCATCTTAGTGCGCTGATTGCGATGGCGACCGATAGGCGCATCGATAGTTTGATGACGTTTTAGGCTAGCTTGATCCCCTGCCACCACGCACTGATAGTGGCGATATACTGCCTTGTCCTTGAGCTGGGCCATGAGTGCCATTTGCGCAGGTTTGGTCTTGCCAATAAGTAGCAGGCCTGAGGTGTCCTTATCAATACGGTGCACGAGTCCTGCGCGCGGTAGATGATGCTGCTGCGGATAATGATATAGCAGCGCATTAACGAGGGTACCCGTCTGATTGCCCGCACCAGGATGCACGACCATACCGACAGGCTTGTTGATGACCAATACCTCATCGTCCTCAAATATGACTTCGATAGGGATGTTCTCTGGCTGATCGCTACTATGCTGCTGTAGCGTCGTCGATAGATGAATGACGTCCCCTGCTTTGACGCGGTATTTGGGCTTTTGGATACTACCATTACATAGCAAACTGCCATCGCTGACCCAGCCTTGTAATTGAGCACGCGAAAAGTCGGTAAAGGCAAGTGCCGCCAGCTTATCAATACGCAGACCTGCTTGGTTGTCTGCTACCGTATAGCTCATATCGATAATGACAGGAACCGCTTGTCCTATGTCGTTATCCACTTCATCGTCGTCATCATCTATTGCGTCACTGTCTTCGACATCAGCACTTTTTAAATCAGCATCATTTAAATCATCTTCAAGATTGCTGGCTTCAAGATCAATGTCTGCTCCAGCGAATTGTTGCGCGTCTAAAGGTTTATTGTCATCATGTGACTTATTCTCTGGCGTCTGTGTCGCTAAATTCTCTGGCGTCTTTGCCGCTGAGGCTTGAGCAGACGCCGCCTTAGTTGATGCCACTTGGGTTGTCATGTCATTATTACTCATAGCAGATTCGTATCTATCACATTTACTAGCGAAACTATTTTATCAAATAGCCTTTACTAAGTAAGTTTTTATTAAATGGCTCTTATCGAGTGACTTTATGCAGGTTTGCTGTTCTCAAAGCTAGTGTACCATGCTAGCACTTTATGCCCTATAGTGACGCGCAGTTATCTTGTCTGACTATGCGCTACTATCTCACTGAGCATGCCAAATAGGCATACGAACTAAGCGTACGAATCTAACGTCGTCGTAACGGACTGTGTGTTTATCGAAGCTAGTAGCGTTTGCTATCGCTCACCAATGTGACGCGTGTTAAACTGCAAACATGAGGGTCAAAAACAGACGTCCTACATTTTATTGTACAAAGTTATCGATATTTTGCTGTATGCTATGGCACTATAATGCACACACTTAAGCTTGT
>NZ_JBQQFC010000055.1:0-11920 GCF_052258445.1 Psychrobacter sp. T6-1 | reverse complement strand
ACCAGTGAAATTGGACTTTATTAACAAATAGTTTTTATCCTCAAAACCATTTGTTGTTGACGATTATTATAAAGCAGTCGTTCGTCCTATTGCTACAGTAGATGCCTCAAAATTTAGAGGTCTGAGAACTAATCGTAAATACCGAGCGACTCACCATTTAACTATTATTAGGACTAGCGCATGACCTTGCCATCAGAGCCTTCTTCTGCCTCTAACAAACCGAATGCTTTAACGGCTGCTGGTATCGATCCTAAAGCCATGCAATTAATAGACAATCCAGACTTTGATAATGGTCGCTGGTTTCCTACGTGGCGCGCGTATAAAGGTAACTTAGATGTTGATGCGGTGGGTATCAACGAGTACTTGCCGCCGTCCAAAAGCGTGCTACTTGGTATTCAACATACCTTTGCTATGTTTGGTGCGACTGTACTTGCGCCACTGCTTATGGGTTTTGATGCCAACCTTGCTATCTTGATGTCCGGTATCTGTACTGTGATGTTCTTTATCATTACAGGCGGGCGTATGCCCAGCTATTTGGGTTCAAGCTTTGCCTTTATTGGCCCTGTCATTGCAGTGACTGCATATGCAGGTATGGGCTTTAATAGTGGTCTGGATGTGGCTTTAGGCGGCATCATGGTGTGCGGTATTATCTACTCCTTGGTAGGTTTGCTCGTCATGAAGACAGGTACAGGCTGGATTGAGCAATTAATGCCACCTATCGTGACGGGTGCTATCGTTATGATTATCGGTCTCAACCTTGCGCCTGTGACCATTCAAGGCGTCTCAAGCAATCAATTTGATGCTTGGATGGCAACGCTTACCGTCCTACTTATTAGCGCAGTAGCCGTATTTACCAGCGGTATGCTTAGACGCTTGCTGCTCTTAGTCGGTTTGATATTGTCTTATATTGCCTACTTTGTGATGACTAATATCTTAGGCTTTGGTACGCCCATCGACTTTAGTAGTATTCAAAGTGCCGCTTGGTTCGGATTGCCTACGATCTACACACCGCGCTTTGAGCTTAGCGCTATTATCTTGATTGCCCCTGTTGCTTTTATCTTAATCGCCGAAAACTTAGGACATTTTAAAGCAGTCGAGGGCATGACCAAAGCGCGCGTAACGCCTTATATGGGCCGCGCTTTTCTCGCTGATGGCTTAGCGACTACCTTCTCAGCAGGCTTTGGCGGTACAGGAGTGACCACTTATGCTGAGAACATCGGCGTGATGGCAGTGACCAAGGTCTATAGCACGACCATCTTTGTCATCGCAGGCTTAGTCGCTATCCTGCTTGGACTCTCACCCAAATTTGGCGCAGTGATTCAGACGATTCCGCCAGCACTACTGGGCGGTGCGTCTATTGTTGTCTTTGGTCTAATCACCATCGCTGGCGCGAAAATTTGGATCGACAACCATATTGATTTTAGCAAAAATAGCAACTTAATCATTGCTGCAGTTACCGTTATTATGGGCGCAGGTAACTTTGGTTTAAAGTTAGGTGAGTTTGATTTGGGCGGTATCGGTACGGCAACGCTAGCTGCTATCGTGCTTAATGCTTTATTCAATCTGAAAAAAAGCTAGTTGCCATAATAGATAGCTTATTTATGGTTTGTGCTTATAAAATCTTGCAAAAAATCGATAACGACGCAGGGCGCGCGGCTTAGGTTTGAGCGATCCTAAATATATCGCTAGCATTGTCAGTAACGCGCCGCTCCATTGCAGCGTGTTAATAGATTTGCCAAGCCAGCTGTAGTCTATTATCAAAGCTGCGATAGGTTCAGTCAACAACAGCAAGCCTGTAACGGCAAGCGACAACTTGGGGATAGAGTAGGCTATAAGTCCCCAAGCCAAGCATTGCATCACCGCGCCATACACTAGTATCCAGCCAATATCAGACCACGAGTTTGGCATAATGTGACCGGCGTCAAATATCAGCATAGGTATGATCATCGCCAGCACGCCGCCAATACTAATCAGTTGCATCAAGACAAATATCGGTGTGGGCTCGGTATCATGAGTCTTACGGATAAAGGTCATAGACGCCGCCAGCATCGCGCCTGATACGATGCCAGTAACAAACCCCCAAGTCGCGGCTGTATTATTGGCAAACTCTGGGCTCCCTATCATCGCCACGCCAAGCACCGCCAAAAATAAACTTATCAGCTGTAAGCTTGTCTGGCGTTCACTAAAATACAAAAACCCAATCGCTGCCAAAAAGAAAATCTGTAAGCTATTGAGCAAGGTTGAGATACCAGGCCCAACAGCATAGATACTCTCATGCCACAGTGCTAGATCCAAGCCCAAAAATACCCCTGATAACAACCCAAAAACGATAGCAGAACGGGCGCGCGGTAGCCGTTGGCCTGTCATTTTGGCCAGCAGGGTAAAGATAATACCTGATATCGCAAGCCGCCAAAACGACATTGCCCAGCCGCCAATATCGACGTGAGCGACAATCAGACTACCCAAGCCAAAAATAATGCAGCCAATAATAAGGCCGGTGGATGCTGAGCTTGTAGTAGACATCGCTGTATATCATCCTTTATATAAACGTTCTAAAGTAAAAGCTTGCTAAGATTAAAAATAAGTATTCTTTATATTGAATATAATGCGATATCTAGTATTCTAATAAGTATAGATTAAAAGGTGCTAAGCTTTAGCACAATAGTGACACGATCTAAGGGCTTGCGTTACACGCTTACTCAACACAGGTTGGTGCATGAGCAGCTATTTGTTAGGCTGCCTGTCTTACCATACAAGAGAGCGTTGTGAAATAATGGATTTTACTATGACTAAAAGTACTCAGTTAAATACACTACAATCTACTAAATTTGTGCCTGTGCTTTTGTCTGCCATACTTAAATCTTTCATACTTGGGTCTACCGCTCTTAGATCTACCGTTCTGACATCCTCTACACTTACCAAAGTATACTTTGGTGTCGCTATGATTCTGAGTTCAGTTTTTATCATTCCAAGCGCGCAAGCGGCCAGTTGCAAGATACCAAAGAGCTACTACAAGCATGTTTCTTGCACTGCTGATAGTCGCTATTTCTTGGCGGTAAAGGATTTTGGTGCGCCAGTCGCTTTACTCGATAAAAAAGGTAAAAAAGTAGCTGATCTTATGGGTTATCAGCGCGTAGATGCCACCAAGATAGCAGGAGGTCTCATGCCTGTACAGCGTAATAGTAAAGTCGGCTACGTCGATATGCGCGGGCGCGAGGCGATACCGACCAGGTACGATATCATCGGCTCTAACCAAGAGTGGGCAAGAGCGGTATCAGACGGACGCATTGTCGTCAAAAGAAACGGCGATTATGGCGTGATTACCACCGCCAATCAAGTGGTTGTACCGTTTAAATCCTCTATCAGTCATATCGATAATTACAAAAACGGTATTGCGCGCGTAAGTAAAGGCAAGTCCATAAGTTGGCTGGATAAAGACGGTAACATCGCTCAAGACCCCAATGCAAAGCGTGAGATGCAAGCTTCAAATAACCGATCTGAGAATACGCCAGCGCTAGTGCCTGCAGCATTTACCACGTTAAAGGCCAAGCAACAAAATGGTAAATGGGGTTTTGTTGATGATAACGATGTGGTGATGATTACCTATTCGTTTGATGACGTAAGACCTTTCTCTGAAGGTTTGGCTGCGGTCAGTATCGATGACAAATGGGGCTTTTTAAATTTAGGCGGCGAGCTTGTCATACCTTTTAACTTTGATAATAGTGTCATAAGTAACGAGGACACCTATCAAGGCGTCTCACCTTTTGTATTTAAAGAAGGTACGGCTTGGGTGGGTACGTTGGCAGATGGTCAAAAAACCTGTATCAATACAACGGGTGAAATTGTCAGTTGTGGTTAATCACTCAATACTATTTGTTGTTTGAACTCAAAAGACAAATTTAAAAAGAGTCGTGGCTATTGTTATGAATAGCAGCAACGACTCTTTTTTGGGTGAACACTTATTAGTTAGCAATCGTTAATTAGTAATTAAAAGTTAGCCGAGTAAATGATTGCGAATCAGATCAACCATATAAGGCTGATAATAGGCAGGTATATCATGCCCCATGCCTTCAATGAGATGAAAGGTGGCATTCGGAATGGTCTTGGCAACGACGCGACCTTGAGAGGCCGGAATGAGACCATCAGCACTGCCGTGCATAACAATGGTTGGCGCTTTGATTTGCTTACTAAAACGAGCAATAGAGCCTGAGGCTAATATAGCGTTAAGCTGCTGCACCGTGCCTAGCGGATGAAAGCTGCGCTGATAACGCAACTGAGCAATCTCACGCACGAGACGCACATTGATATGTCCTGGCGTGCCGACGGTTTTCATAAACCAGACGCTATGGCGCACGATATCACGCTCAGAATGACTCTCAGGACGATTAATCAAGGTATATAACTGCTTGGGCTTAGGTGGGCGCAGAAATGCGCGATTGGTCGTGGTAAACATGAGCGCCACTTTGTCCACTAGGCTTGGATAACGCGCGGCAACAATTTGCGAGATCATTCCACCCATAGACGCGCCAATCAAATGCGTACTCCCTAGATGCAAAGCTTTAATCAAGCGGGCAGTGTCCTCTGCCATATCGGTCAAGTTATATGCCACTTGCGCGCTTTTGTTAGAGAGTCCCGTTTGCAAGCGCATCATCATCTTAAGCTGACTGATACGCGGCAGACCATCGATTTGGACTTTGGAGGATAGACCGATATCACGATTATCAAAACGAATAACGAATAATCCTGCATCAATAAGGCGCTTAATAAAAGCATCGGGCCAAAATATCATCTGTGAGCCAAGACCCATGACCATCAGTAGTGGTGGGTTGGCAGGGTTACCGCCAGCCTCAACGCACAGCTCAATGCCGTCACCGATATCTATCATAGCTTGATACAGATGCTCGCTCAGATCTGAGGGGTGCCACTTGTGCTCACCGAACTTTTTCCACTCATCACTAGGATAGTGTTCGATCTTGTTAGCGGGGCTATGAGTACCTAGATCATTTGAAGTCATAATATTTCCTATTGCGCAAGTGGCCTAAAATTCTGCCATCTCAAAGTCAAGCTTGCCGACGCCGCACTCAGGACATATCCAGTCCTCTGGAATATCTTCCCATTTGGTACCTGGCGCGATACCTTCTTCAGGACAGCCTAGCTCTTCATCATATATCCAGCCACAGACTATACATTCATAACGTTTCATACTTTATCCTATCAACTAATACTGAGATATTACGCACCTTTAGGTACGATAAAAACGTCCGTAGTGTAGCATATAACCAGACTTTGCACGTTTAAGTTTACACTTGTATATTGAGATTGCTCTAGCATAATCAAGTAAAAATATAGCACTTTTTATATCTATAATTGTCTAATGTTGAACATCACCCCTCAAAATAGTATCCATTATGCTATGATTGCCCCCATTATTTTTAACCGTATTTTTAGCCATTATTGAATGCCATCCCTTTATTCACCAGTCATCTAAGATTGAGGTCACCATGAGCGCCACTGCAATATCTAACACCAAAAACATTGATCATCCCTTTTGGCAAGTGATCAGAACGGTACCTAATTTTCCAAAAGCAGGTATCGATTTTTATGATATTACGCCGTTACTGCGCAGTCACATAAATGATGTCATCGATGCGCTGCTTGCAGCTTTGCCCGAGGGGCTTATGGATGAGGTGGATTGTTTAGGTGCGGTTGAGGCACGCGGCTTTGTATTTGCAAGCTTGCTGGCAGGCCGTCTTGGCAAAGGCATGATACTACTGCGTAAACCTGGCAAATTGCCGCCACCTGTTGCAAATAAAGCCTATGCATTAGAGTACGGTAAAGATACGCTTGAGATGCAAAATAACTTACCGCCTGAGCGCGTATTATTGGTTGATGATATTTTGGCGACAGGAGGCACTCTCACGACCGCCTATGAGCTATGCCGATCCGCTGAGCATACTGTCGTTGGCGCTTTGGTACTTCTCGACTTGGTAGAGTTGCATGGCGAGTTTCCTGTACCTGTTTATACGGTCCTAAAGGCATAAAGATTTAGTCATAACAGTGAATAGTAATCTTAAAGGTATAAAAAAGCAGCATTCTAAGTGCTTAGAATGCTGCTTTTACTTGATAACTTTTACTTAATAGTGAGTCTAAACGACTAACGAGTTAACTCGCCAAAGCCTAACGCATCCCCGCCAACGCCTTTGCCAGCTCGTCACGCGCGGCGATAAACCCGTCTATGCCTTTAGGCAATAAGTCTTGAGTGATCTTATCCTGTTGATACTCATGATTAAAGGCTTCGTGAGTCAGACTGATTTTTTGCATATCCGCCAACTCTGTTGCCATACTTGGTGAGAGCTTGCGAGTGACGTCGACGTCCATAGCCTCAAGCTCGTCGATAAGATCAGGCGCAATAGTGAGCAGATCACAACCTGCTAGCGCAAGTATCTGCTCGACCGAGCGAAAGCTAGCTCCCATGACTTGGGTGTCATAACCATGCTGCTTGTAATACTGATAAATAAGCTTGACAGATTGTACGCCCATATCATCAGTAGGCGGAATGTTCTGGCGGCTTTGTTGGCGTTTTTGCCAGTCCAATATACGACCGACAAAAGGTGAGATGAGGGTGACCCCTGCGTCGGCGCAAGCGATCGCTTGATGCTGACCAAAGAGCAAAGTTAAGTTGCAGTGAATATTTTGGGTTTCAAGATAGCGCGCCGCCTCAATGCCTTGCCAGGTCGCTGCCATTTTGATGAGTACGCGCTCAGAATCCACGCCAGCGTCCTGGTAGGCATCCATAAAAGCAAGCGCTTTATCAATAGTCGCCTGAGTATCATAGGACAGGCGTACATCGACCTCAGTGGAGACTCGTCCCTCAATAAGTTCCAATATATTACAGCCGATCTTGATAGTAAGCGCATCAATGACAGCATCGACATCACCATGATAGCGGCTCATCGTTTCACTCAGCATAGATTGATTGTCAGGATGAATGAGGGCTTTGGTGATTAGGCTTGGGTTGGTCGTCGCATCCTGAGGTCGCAGGCGTGCAATAGCAGCCAAATCCCCTGTGTCAGCGACAATAGTGGTCATCGTGCGAAGCTGTTGTAATGCGCTCATTGAATATCCTTGCGTGTTGAATGATTAGCAAACAAACTTTAACATAGTTTGGTTTGGATTTATCTAATATAAAAACGAATGATACCAAGACGAGACGCAGGCAATGAGCATAAGTATTGATATAAATCTAATGTATGAAGATTTTTCAGCCTGTTTGTGATTTAGTGTCTTATCCTGCTTTTAAAGGATTAGACAAGTCCTATCTACCATTAAAAATAAACCGTTTTTGTTTTATAAACACGATAAATCGATAAGATGGCTTTAAATATACTGATGATGTGCTACATTATAGCGGTCTAAATAACAGTTAAAAAGGATAGGCGGTATGAGCGAGCAGTCACCAGAGCAAAAGCCAGATAACCCAGAGCAAACAGATACGCCAGCAACGGAGCAAGCGTTTTTAAATCAGCTGCGTCAAAACATCGATACCGTAGACTCCCAAATTCATACGCTCATTAACAACCGTGCTAGATTGGCTCAGCAAGTAGCGACAGTCAAAAAAGAACACGTCGCTAATAGCAAAGATGCCTCTATACGTAATCCTATCTTTTATCGTCCTGAGCGCGAGGCGCAAGTCCTAAAAGCGGTCATGGCGCGTAACGAAGGCCCTATCTCTGACGAGAAGATGGCGCGCCTGTTTCGTGAGATTATGTCGGTTTGTCTGGATCTAGAAGCACCGCAGCGTATTGCCTTCTTGGGACCTGTCGGTACCTTTACGCATGCCGCCGCGCTCAAACATTTTGGCAAAGCGGCTGATACAGTACCGATGACTACGATTACCGATGTGTTTCGCGAAGTGGAGGCGGGTACGGCTATGTATGGGGTGGTACCTGTTGAGAACTCATCAGAGGGCGTCGTTAATCATACGCTTGATGGGTTTTTGTCGTCATCTCTCAAAATCATTGGTGAAGTTGAGCTGCCTATTCATCAGAACTTTTTGGTCGCTCAGCACACCAAGGTTGATAGCTTAAGCCGTATCTATTCACATCAGCAGTCCCTTGCACAGTGTCGTCATTGGCTTGATGTTAATTTCCCTAATATTGAGCGGGTAGCGGTCTCAAGTAATGGGGAGGCGGCGCGCCGTCTCAAGAACGAATGGCATTCGGCTGCTATTGCAGGGGACGTAGCGGCTGCAGAGTACGATTTGCATAAGCTATATTCAAATATCGAAGACAATCCGAGCAATACTACGCGATTCTTGATTATCGGTCATGAAGCGATTGCGCCCTCAGGTCAAGACAAAACCTCTATCGTCGTCTCAGCGCATGATAAAGCTGGCGCACTGATCGAGATCCTCAAGCCCTTGTCGTATCACGGCGTATCTATGACTAGCATCGAGACTCGTCCTGAGCGTCCTAATAAATGGGCTTACGTATTCTTTATCGATATGGATGGTCATATTCAAGACCCTAACGTGAGCGCTGCTGTTGCTGATATCAAGCCTCTGGTAAAAGACTTGCGCGTACTAGGCTCATACCCTAAAGCGGTATTGTAGCCTTTTAATTATTGAGGAGATATCATGTCAGTTGCCAGTGGTGATCAATCTGTTTTGCGTCCTGCTTACGACAGTATCCTAACGCTTGCGCCTTATCAAACGGGCAAGCCTGCCGACGAGATCACGCGCGAGTATGGCGTCTTTGATGTGGTCAAACTCGCCAGCAACGAGAATCCGCTGGGCTGCTCGCCTTATGTGACCCTAGCGATCACTGATGAGCTAGGAGAGCTGGCGCGCTATCCTGATGGCAATGGCTATTATCTCAAGCAAGCCCTGTCTGATTTTAATGATATTAGCATCGATTGTATCACCTTGGGTAATGGCTCTAACGATCTACTCGATATCTTGGCACGTAGTTTTGTCAGTAGTGATGATGCTATCGTTTATAGCCAATATGGTTTTGTAGTGTATTCGATGCTGGCTAAAATGCAAGGCGCGGCGGGTATTGAAATACCAGCGCAGCGATTTGGTCATGATTTGAGTGCTATGGCTCAGGCTGTCAAAGACAATCCCAATACCAAGATAGTGTTTATCGCTAATCCTAACAATCCAACGGGCACTCAACTTGGGCGTGATGAGCTACAGGAATTTGTAGCCAGTATGCCGCCGTCAGTGCTGGTTGTATTAGATGAAGCTTATATAGAGTACAGCCCTGAGAGCAATAATCGCGCGCTGCTAGATGCGTTTGACAACGTCGTCATTGTGCGCACCTTTTCGAAAGCTTATGGTCTGGCGGGGTTACGCGTTGGTTATGCCCTCAGCTCAGCGCCAGTGGCTGATTTATTGAACCGTGTACGCCAACCTTTTAACGTCAGTCGTCTCGGTCTTGCTGCCGCTACAGCCGCGCTTGCAGATCAGTCGTTCATCGAGACGGTAAGATACACCAACCAAGAGCAGATGCGCTGGCTTGAGAAGCAGTTTGACGCGTTAGGATTGGGTTTTATCAAATCTTTCGCCAATTTTATTATGCTAGAGGTGGCTGTAGATATGGAGGAGACAACAGCGGCAACAGTAAATCAAGCGCTATTAGAGCAAGGCGTTATTGTACGACCATTAGCAGCCTACGGCCTTGATGATTGGCTACGCATTACGGTTGGCACTGCCGAAGAAAACCTACGCTTAGTTGATACGCTAAGCTCTATTTTGAACGATGATTGAGGCAATAGTGAGTCCACAAAATAATAACCTATACCTTAATCCTTCACAGACGAGCACTCAGCCTTTATTTAAGCAGGTGTGCGTGGTCGGTCTGGGTTTGATTGGCGCAAGTCTAGCGCAAGCGATCAAGGATAAAGGGTTGAGCGCGCGTATCGTCGCGGTAGATCGCCATATACCAAGTATTGACGAGGCCATCGAACAAGGTCTGCTTGATAAAGGTAGTGATACGCTTTTGGATGCCGTTGCTGGTAGCGATTTGATCGTTGTTGCCATTCCCGTGCAAGCGGTACCCGCCATTTTTGCTGATATAAAGGCGGCTATGGATATAGGTCTGATCGCTACTGATTGTATGATTACCGATGTCTGTAGTACCAAAGTCAATATCATTGAAGCTGCCACCCAAGTATTTGCCACTTCATCAAATGGTATGCCTACTGGGTTTGTACCCGCGCATCCGATTGCTGGGGCAGAGAATTCAGGGTATCATGCCAGACGTAGTGACTTGTTCAGTCATCATAGCGTTATCATCTGTGAGCTTATGACGACGGATGCTATAGCGATTGCGCGGCTCAAGCAGTTGTGGGAAGCAGTAGGCGCGTCGGTTATGAGTATGGACGCTGATCGTCATGACAAGATACTCGCGCACACCAGTCACTTGCCGCATCTGCTTGCCTTTAATCTGGTTGAACAACTCGCCAGCCACGATGACAATCTAGACATGTTTCGCTACGCGGCAGGTGGGTTTCGCGACTTTACCCGCATAGCAGCCAGTGATCCTAAAATGTGGCACGATATATTTATCGCCAACAAAGGTGCCGTCGTGAGCGCCCTTGATGAATACAGCGACTATCTACAACAGCTGCGTCATCTCATTATAAATAACGACTCAACCGCCCTGATGGGGCTTTTAGGCCGCGCGCAAGCTGCCCGGCGACACTTTGATCACATGTTAGCTTCTACCCCTTATACGGATACCTCTGCTATGTCAGCCTCTTATATTATCTCGCCAAGCCAAACTCTCACAGGCACTATTGCTATTCCAGGTGACAAATCTATCTCCCATCGTAGCATTATGCTCGGTAGTCTTGCGACTGGTGTGACAAGAGTCACTGGATTCTTAGAAGGCGAGGACGCTTTGGCAACTTTGCAAGCGTTTCGTGATATGGGCGTGACGATTGAGGGCCCTGATAAGGGTGAGCTGACCATTCACGGTGTTGGTATGCATGGTCTCAAACCCAGCAAGACGCCGCTTTATATGGGTAATTCTGGCACTAGTATGCGCCTGCTATCGGGTATTTTGGCCGCACAAAAATTTGACAGTGTACTCATTGGTGATACTAGCCTAAACAAGCGTCCCATGGAGCGAATCGCCGCGCCGCTGCGTCAGATGGGCGCCGTTATCCAGAGTACGGGCACTAGTGGTACGGCGCCGCTCAGCATTACAGGCCGCGACAAAGCGGGCACACCACTACAAGGTATCCATTACGATATGCCTGTAGCCTCAGCGCAAGTCAAATCCTGCTTATTGTTAGCAGGATTATGGGCTGATGGCACAACGACGGTGACCCAGCCTGAGATTAGCCGTGATCATACTGAGCGTATGCTATCTGCTTTTGGTTATCCGGTTGTTGTTGAGGGCAATCGCATTAGTGTTGAAGGCGGTGGACAGCTGACAGGCGGTGACATCGCTGTCCCTGCTGATATCTCCTCAGCGGCGTTCTTTATGGTGGCCGCTGCCATTAGCAAAGATAGTGAGCTGACCTTGTCGCAAGTGGGTATCAATCCGACGCGTACGGGCATTATTGATATTCTAAAGCTCATGCAAGCGGACATCACTTTGAGTAATGAGACTCATATCGGTGGTGAGCCCGTCGCCGATATCACCATTCGTAGCTCAAATCTGCAAGGTATTAATATACCTGAGCATCTGGTGCCGCTAGCTATCGATGAGTTCCCTGTACTGTTCGTCGCGGCGAGTTGCGCGCAAGGTCGTACGGTGTTGACCGGCGCTAAAGAGTTACGTGTCAAAGAGTCTGATCGCATTGCGGTTATGGCTGAGGGTTTACGAGCTCTAGGCGTCAATTGTACAGTAACGGACGATGGGATGATTATTGAAGGTCAAAACGTCGATGGTCATAATAACGATAAAGC
>NZ_JBQQFC010000054.1:0-12154 GCF_052258445.1 Psychrobacter sp. T6-1 | reverse complement strand
TAAGTTATTAAGTCGCTGGCAGTTTGCAAGTGTCATGCGCTTATAAAAAACAGTAGTGCTCGTTTATTTATCATCGCAGAAAAGAGTGAGAGCGTCTAGACATGATTGCATAGCTTTGCTTGCGTAGCTTTGCTGGTTTATCTTTATTGACTAGGTGGTACAGCGGTGCTTACTCTTGTTCCTTATCACTTAAATCTTTAACCCGCTTTTCGTTTTGAGCGTCTTCTTGTATGGCTTGCTGCTCTTTTTTTTGACGTTTTTGTTTTTTCTTCTTTTTACTCTTTTTAGCTTCTTTTTTTGATACGCTATCATCGGCGACGTCATCGTTTTGATTGTCATCCCAGAGCATTAAGCGGCGTAGGACTTTGCCAAATAAGGTGTCTTTGTGGTAGCGCTTCTTTTTATTAAGGGTGTCGATAGGCAGGCCAGTCATTAGTGTCAAGGCTTCGTTGATCGTATGAACACCGTAAATTGAGAACTGCTTATTTTCAACCGCTTCAATGATATCATCACGTAGCATGAGCTGCTGACCGTTTGCCATAGGGATGACGACGCCTTGCTGTCCGGTTAGAGCTTGCTCGCGGCAGGCATCGAAAAACCCTGCGATTTTGGCATTGATACCACCAACCGCTTGCACCTCGCCCAGCTGATTCATCGAACCTGTGATGGCAAGCGCTTGATCGATCGGCACGTCGGCTAGGGCAGATAGGAGCGCGCAAGCTTCGCTAACGGTCGCACTATCGCCATCGATATGCGCGTAGCTTTGCTCAAAGGCGAGGGAGGCACTAAAGTTTAGCGCATGGTGCTGGCTAAAGAGCGCGCGTAAATAGCTGGTCATAATCAGCATGCCTTTAGCATGCAAACTACCGCCCAAATCAACATCACGCTCGATATCTAAAATCTCACCAGTACCTATATTGGGCTGGATAACTGCGGTCAAGCGCGCAGGCATACCAAACTCACTATCGGCGTAGCTGACGACGGTGAGGGCATTGACTTGACCAACGGCTACTCCTTGAGTCTTGATAAGCTGCTGACCGTTTTTAAGCTCATCCCAGTATAGATCGCGTAAGTAGCCTGAGCGCTCGTCCATATCGGCTATCGCTTCGGTGACGTGCGTGGCATCGACTAAGGTTTCGTTACTAAGGCGCGCATGACGATTAGACTCATGAAGCAATTTGATTAGCCGATCACTGTGCAGACTCAAACGGTCTTGCTCTTCAGCTTGCAGGCTCAAGTGCTCAAGTAAAGCCGCTTGCGCGCTACTGTCGAACGGATAAAGTCCTGCGTAATCTATAATATCTGCCATCTTGGCAACCAAAGCCAGTTCATGCTCATGAGTGCGTTTTACGTCATCATGAAAGTCGGCGCGTACTTTAAATACCGCATCAAATTCAGGCTCTAACTCTAATAGCTCGTAATATAGATCGGCCTCACCCAGCAAGATCACCTTGACACTCAAATCTACAGGCATGGGCGCTAAGGACAAGCTACCGGTCAAGGTCAGCATTTGCTCTAGGCTTGAGAGCTTGATTTTACGTGATTGCAATGCGCGTTTGAGTCCTTGCCACGCATAAGGATGCTCAAGGACGTGGCTGGCTTCAAGCAGCAAGTAGCCGCCGTTGGCGCGGTGTAGGGCGCCGGCGCGAATCATACTAACATCAGTTGTAACGGTGCCTAACTGAGTGATTTGCTCGACATGACCTAATAGATTAAGATGCGTCGGCAGATCCTCAAATACCACAGGCGCGCCGCTATTAGGCACGTGCGTCACCATAACGTTGACGGCGTAACGACTCGGCGTTGTCGCAAGGAGGGCGGCGACAAACTCCTCATCATCGGCGTTTACGATTCGCTCTACATGGTTGACCATATCGGCGAGCATTGCCGTCAGGTATGAGCCTACCGCTGGCAGCGCCTCAAACTGCTTTTGAATAGGCGCAAACAGGGGCTGTAGCGTGCGTGTTGCGATATCACGGTGCATGGCTTCTATGGCGTCATTGGCATCATCTTCTAAGCGCTCAAGAGCAATCGTTAATTGGCTTAAGCGCTTATGCATGTGATTTTTTTGGGCAAAATTGCGCCGTGTATTGTTGTAATCCTCAGCTGATGTATCAAGGGTTTTTGGTTTATCAGAACTTGTAGACGCATACTCTTTAGTATCTAGCTCAATACTGGTATCTTGTTGAGGGTCTATAACATTTGCATCATTTAAGGATTGTGTTGCCAACTGACTTGGATGTACAAACATCGCTTTGTTGTCAGAGGGGCGAAAAGTCAGCGCCAAGTCATACTGTTTACCCTCAGCATTAAGCGCATCATAGGCTTGGCTCTCTTGCGCGTGCGCGTCATTTTTGATCGCCTCAATCTGGCTTTGATACTGATCACTGTAAAAGCGCTGACTCAAACGCTTTTTGGCCTGTTGCCAAAGGGTACTGATTTGCTCTTGCAATACAAGTGCCTGACCTGCGGGTAAGGTGAGAGCAATAGGAGTGCGTGGGTCTGAAAAATTATACACATAGACCCAGTCATCAGGGGTTGGCGCACGAGCAGCACTACGCGCGAGCAAACGGGTGATAATCGTACGTTTGCCTAAGCCATTCTCACCTGCGGCAAACACATGATAGCCGCTCGCTTGAATATCTAGCGCCGTACGCAAGGCTTTTAATGCACGCTGCTGCCCAAAGCCAATATCTAAAGGAGGCGCTGCGCGAGTATCTTTGGGGAGTACTCTATGATTGCTATAGCGTTTGAGCTGATCAGAGCTGAGCTGGCAGCGCTTTTTAACGTCGATAAAAATAGGGTGAGGCTTGATAGTCGCGTCGCCTGATTGCTCAGCGCTAGGCGCTAATGTGTCGTCTTTTAAGGTTTGAGTCATAAAGTTTTAGGTTTCGTCTTAGGCTTATCTGTCAGGCATAGCCAATAGATAATAGTAGGTAATAGGCAAGCGTTACAAAGCATTAGGCTCTAACGTCAAATACGTTCTAGCATAGCAGATTCTTTAAGCGACTACTTATTAGCGTAACGACTTTTTAATATGAGCTATATCGGCAAAACAATATAAATTATTTTATAAAATAGAGTATGAGAGGTCAGTATATGTCATTTATGATAAGACTAAAAAACGAATAACACATCAATAATCCCAAAGATAGTATAAGATGACGGACATCAGCGCAATGTCAAACTATTCAATGTGCAACCCTCGTGATAAAATGAGGGTTTCACACGACAAAATCGGACCCATCGTCTTATGCCAGCATCCTCAAACGCTACTGCCAAGCCCGCTATAAATGCGCGTAATCCTACAGGTTTTTCTGGACTTGATAGTACAGGTTTCGTCAAGATAGGCGCGCAACTGCCTAAGCTTGCTGGCATTTTATCAGAATCAGTACAAGCGTTAGCATTAGACATATCCGCCTTAGATCAGCGCACCTTGCTACTATATTTAGATAAGCTATTATTATGGAACAAAGCCTATAATCTGACAGCTATTACCGATCCTGTAGAGGCGCTAACTAAGCACATTGTCGATTGCTTAGCGATTATACCGCATCTGCCAGCAGGCTCGCTGCTTGATATTGGTACTGGGGCGGGTATGCCAGCGGTGATTATCGCCATCTGTCAGCCTGAGCGCCGGTGCATAGCTTTAGATAGCAATCAAAAAAAAATACGCTTTATTAAGCAAATCAGCAGCGAGCTTGGACTTGGCAATGTGCAGCCTATCGCTTCTCGTATTGAGGCGCATGACGGCGAGTACGATGTGGTGACCTCACGCGCTTTTGCCAGCTTACATGACTTTGTCAGTGCAGCGCAGCCACAATTAAAGGCGACAGGCCGCTTGTGCGCGATGAAAGGCAAAGCGCCAACTCAAGAAGAGCTACAAGAATTAGAAAATGAATGGCACATTAATACTATAAAACTAAATGTCCCAAGACTGCATGACAGTCGGCATTTAGTTGAGATGACACGTTTTTAAGATATAGACCTATATTAATAATACTGAGTGAGTTTATGGAAATCATAGCAATTGCCAATCAAAAAGGCGGCGTTGGCAAAACCACCACAGCGGTGAATTTGGCGGCAAGCCTTGCTGCTAAACGCAAACGGGTTCTTTTGATTGATTTAGACCCACAAGGTAATGCAACCTCTGGCACCGGACTTGACAAAAATGACTTGTCGCTGAGCATCACGGATGTTTTGCTCGATGGCGTTTTGTTGCAGGACGCTTTGGTGACGAGTCCTGCTGGGTTCGATGTCATCGGTGCTAATCGCGAGCTTGCAGGTATGGATACCACGTTGATGGGACAGACCAATAGTCATGAGCTGCTAAAAACGGCAATGAGCGCTTTGAGTGATCATCAAGCCAATACTCAAAGCAAACCTTATGATTACGTCGTCATGGACTGCGCGCCAAGTCTGAACCTGTTGACCATTAACGCTTTAGTCGCAACAGATGGTGTCATCATCCCTATGCAGTGCGAGTACTATGCGTTAGAGGGTTTGGCTGACTTATCACAAACCATTGAGCGCTTGACTGAGCTTAATCCAAAGCTACATATCCGCGGCGTGGTCAGAACGCTGTTCGATGCGCGCAACACTTTGGCGCGCGATGTCTCAGCTGAGCTTGAGGCGCATTTTGGCGATATCATGTACAAGACTCATATTCCAAGAAACGTACGATTAGCAGAAGCGCCTGCTCACGGTATGCCAGTTATTGCCTACGAGAGATGGTCTAAGGGCTCGCGCGCTTATCAAAAGCTGGCAGCAGAAGTCATCAAACAAAGCAAATAAAAGCACGACTTTTATCTACTCGCAAGCATCAATGGTTTTTGACATCATCAAAACGATATTTTGTGAGATTGATTCATCCAAAAGCTGGATTAAGTGAATGCTTGGTAAATAATATTGCCATCGTTTTTCTGTTATTAAACGCCGCTTTCATTTATTATCGGTTATAATCGAGCTTTTATTTTAGTGTTAGAGGAATTGGGAATCATGGCGAAGAAACGTGGATTGGCTGCCAATAGAGGCCTTGATGCCCTGCTTGGGTCAATCAAAAAAGAAAAGCAAATCACCGCCAGCGCCTTACAAGATGATACGGTTGTACGTGATGACGTTTTGCCAGAGGCTACCTCAAGTACTCAAGCGCCGGCCCAGTCTAAGCTTAAAAGCAATAAAAAGTCTAAAGCGGATACCGACACCAATATAAAGTCAGAGAACATAGAGCTAGTAGATAGTTTGGAGCTAGTAAATAGTGTAGAGCTAGATAGTAAAAAACCAGAAGCTGCTGCCAATATAGGTAGCCGAGCGCCGCGTCCTAACAACAAGACTTATAAAGATAAAGGTGGTGCTGAAGACCAAATTAGCTTGGTGCAAATAGAGGTCAGCTTATTGCAAGCGGGTAAGTATCAGCCACGCCGTGATATGAGTGAGACGGCATTGACCGAGCTTGCGTCCTCAATTGAGCAGCACGGTATCATGCAACCTATTGTTATCCGTCCGCTACTTGCTACAGAAAACAAAAGCAACGATATCGTTACGCACGAAATCATCGCAGGTGAACGCCGCTGGCGTGCGGCTAAAATGGCAGGTAAAACGGTCATTCCAGCAATAGAGCGCGCGCTGTCTGATGAGCTCGCTATTGCCTTAGCCTTGATTGAAAATATTCAGCGCGAAGACCTATCTGTCATTGAGCAAGCTGCCGCTTTGCAACGCTTTCATAGTGAGTTTGGTATGAGTCATGCCATGATCGCCGAGGTCGTGGGTAAGGCAAGAACAACAGTCTCAAACTTACTGCGACTCAATCAATTACATGATGCGGTCAAAGACCATCTGGCTAATAGTGCTCTTGACATGGGTCATGCGCGCACCTTGCTTGCGCTGTCATCAGAGCAGCAGCCTATCATCGCCCAAAAAATAATCGACGGTAATATGACCGTACGTGAAGCTGAAAAACTGGTCAAATCTATTCTCAAACCTACGCCTAAAGCTGATCGCAGCGAGTCAGCACCCGCTCATGATGCCGAGCGATTGACCCAGCGCTTAACCGACGCACTAGGTGCTGAGGTTAAACTCAAACACAAAAAAGACGGGCAAGGTAGCGTTGAGATTATCTTTCACAACCAAGATGAGCTTGCCGCTATCATCAAATATATAGAGGCGCAGCGCTAACGTGCGCTTTTTATACCTTAAATCGGGCTAACATCACTGGTTTAATACTCGATTTTTGATGCCTATTATAGTTATTACTATCTAATTATCTGATACGAGAGTTGTTATGTGGGAGCTGGTAACGGCGGGCGGTTGGCTAATGACGCCTATAGTAGCGTGTTCGATAGTGGCACTGATTATTATCATCGAGCGCAGTTATAATTTACAGGTCGGCAAAATTGCTCCCAGTTGGCTACGCGAACAGCTCATTACCCGTTTGCGCGATAATGGCGATATCAAGCGCGCGCAACTGATAAATGTCAAAGAAAAAACGCCCCTAGGTGATATCCTAGCAACGGGTTTGCTCTATCGTCAGTACGGGCTTGAATCTATGACCATGCATATGCAAAACCGTGCAAGCGTGCAAATACATCAATTAGAAAAAAACATCAATATGCTCGGTACTATAGGCGCTATTGCGCCGCTGCTTGGCTTGTTAGGTACAGTTTTAGGTATTATCTCCTCGTTCTTAGCGATTACAGATAACGCCATGCAAGATCCGACATTGCTCGCAGCTGGGGTGTCACAAGCATTAATCACTACAGCGGCTGGCATGATCGTCGCGATACCAGCACTAGTGGCGTATCGTTATTTTCAGCGCCGTATCATTGATATCAATGCGCAGTTTGAAACTCAAGCGGGCCTTATGGTGCAGGAATTATACGATTATCAGTTGTTAGATTCTTCATCAAACAAAGTCTTCACTAAAAGGGCTGTCAATATGAGTCAGGCTATTAATAAAGTGCTGCACGCTGATAATAATACGATCAACGCAATTTAGTCCATGTAGAGACCACTATGCGCTTTAGAAAACCTACTGTCGAGCCGCTTGAGATTAACTTGACGCCTATGATAGATTGCTTGCTGTTCTTAATTGTATTTTTACTGCTTGCAACCTCATTTAATCATTATAGTCGTCTAAATTTGGTTCTACCAGAAGCGCAAGGGGTAGCGCAAGCAGAGCAAAAACAGAGCATCGAGGTGGCTGTACAAGAGGATGGCAGTTACTTAGTCAACGGTATTAGTCTAGCTAATAGCAGTGAAGCTGAATTGACAAGCATGCTGCAACAAGAGGCTGGCAGTAACCGTGACCTGTTGTTTGTGATAGCGGCTGACGGCAATGCAACCCACCAATCTGTAGTCAGAGTTATGGATATCGCAGGTAAGCTTGGGTTTTTAAACTTAAATATCAGTACGGTTGTGCCGCAAGGTCAGCCTATACCGCAATGATTTATTGACTGAGTATACTTTAGCTATTATCAATGATGAGCGTTTTATACCTTTATAGTTTATATTTTTATAATCACGTCAGCCTTGTCATACAAGGGCAATGCATTTTTATATCAAAACTGAGGCTTTTATGAGCCAAGCTTTTAAACCTAGTCGCAAAAAAACACTGAGCAAACAGCGCTTAGTGTTGACAAACAAGCCTGATAGTGTACCCAAACATAAGACGCTACTACGCTTACTTAGGTACCTAAAACCTTATTGGTGGGCACTTATGCTCACTGTTTTGGGCTTTGCTATCAATGCAGGGACAGAGATCTGGGTCGCTAAACTTTTGCAGTATATTACAGATGCTATCAATCAGAGCGATCGCTCCAAACAAAACTTGTTTCCATTACTGATTGTTTTATTATTCTTAGTGCGCGGTATAGGCAGTTTTTTGGGTAATTATTTTACTGCTTTGGTATCGCGAAACTTGGTTTATAAGCTACGCGTAGAGGTATTTAATAAATTGCTGCGTCTGCCAAGCGCGTTTTATTTAGCCAATCCAGCGGGTACGATCTCCTCCAAACTCATCTTTGATGTCGAACAAGTGACCGCTGCCAGTACCGACTCGCTTAAGACTCTATTGCGTGATGGCTTGACTGTTATCGCCTTGATGGGCTTTTTGCTTTATAGCAATTGGCGTCTGACTTTAATCCTATTTTTGGTATTACCACCTATTTTATTGCTGATTCGAATCGCCTCGAAGCGTTATCTAAAGTTATCAAAGAGCATTCAGCAGACCATGGGCGAGGTCAGTCATATCACAAACGAAGTCATCAGCGGCTATCATGTGGTCAAAAACTATGGCGGTCAAAGCTACGAGTCAAAGCGTTTTGATGCCACCTCACTAAAAAACCTACGCCAAGGTATGAAAATCGTTGTCACCAACAGCATCAATACGCCTGCGGTGCAGCTTTTGATGGCGATGGCGATGGCAGTAGTGGTGTGGCTGGCGCTACGTCCTGAAGTTATCAGTGGTTTTTCGGCGGGTCAGTTTATCTCATATATCGCCGCTGCAGGTTTGCTAAGCAAGCCTGTGCGCTCTTTGACAGACGTTAATCAAAAACTGCAAAAAGGTATCGCTGCAGGTGAGTCGATATTTGCGCTACTTGATGAGCCAGAAGAGGCAGATACAGGTACACTTGGCCCAAAATTATCAGGGAATATCCATTTAGATCAGGTAGGTTTGGTCTATCCTGATTCAACGGTAGCGCTGAGTGATTTTAGTTTAGATATCAAATCAGGTGAGACGGTCGCTTTGGTTGGGCGTAGCGGCGCTGGCAAGTCCTCACTGGTCAACTTACTCACGCGCACTTTGAACACATCCTCAGGTCAAATCACTATGGATGGCATGGCAATCGAAGACATTACGCTTGAGAGTCTGCGCGCGCAAATCGCTATTGTCAATCAGCAAGTCGTGCTCTTTAATACCACAATATTTAATAACATTGCTTATGGTAGTCTGGCTGATAAGACGCAAGCTGAGGTCGAACAAGCCGCGAGAGATGCCTTTGCTCATGACTTTATCACCGCGATGCCAAAGGGATATCAAAGCGAGATTGGCGCTGAAGGATTGCAGCTCTCTGGCGGTCAGCGTCAGCGCTTATCTATTGCACGCGCGCTACTAAAAAACGCGCCGATACTGATATTAGATGAAGCCACCAGCGCGCTCGACAATGAGTCTGAGTACTATATTCAACAGGCGCTCGATAATGTCATGAAAAACCGTACGACATTAGTGATTGCGCATAGGCTTACGACCATTGAATCTGCCGATCGTATCGCGGTGATGGATCAAGGTCAGATCGTCGAGTTAGGTACTCATAGTGAGCTTATGGATAAGCAAGGATACTACGCACAGATGTATGAGCGTGACTTTGAATAGCATGACTGTAAATAATGTTTTTGAATAAGGTTAATACTAAAGTAAATACCATGGCAATACTTACGATAATGACACCGAGCATAGTCTCAAATGAGCCTTGAGAAAACAATGACAGAGGCTTGGCAGCGCCAAGCGGCTTGGCTTTGGTTACTATTGCCACTTAGTTGGTTGTACGGCCTGCTTATGCTACTGCGCCGCCAAGCATACAAACTAAGTATATTTAAGAGTTTTCGTGCGCCTATTCCTGTTATGGTTATCGGTAATATCACCGTAGGCGGTAGTGGTAAAACGCCTTTGATTATTGCTTTGGTTAAGTGTTTACAGAATCAGGATATAAAAGTTGGGGTCATCAGCCGAGGTTATGGCGGTGATAGTAGCCAAATGCCAGCACTAGTTAAAGCAGATAGCAATCCAAGCCTAGTCGGTGACGAGCCTTGTTTAATCGTTGGCGTCACGCAGGTTGCTATGGCGGTATGCCCCAATCGCCAGCAAGCGATTGAGACATTACTAGCGGCGCACCCCGATACACAGCTAATAATCGCTGATGACGGTTTGCAACATTATGCATTGCAGCGTGATATTGAGTGGATAGTGGTTGATGACAGTCGCGGCTTTGGTAATCAGCAATTGCTCCCAACAGGGTTTTTGCGTGAGCCGATGTCGCGCTTGCAGGATACATGCGTGATCCATCATCAAAAGCCTAGTGAGGTATCATCTCTAGACAAGCCTTCATCACTGACCATGAGTTTGCAGCCTGCTAAGTTGCAGCGTTTATGGCCGTCCAATAGTAGAAGATTGAGCGCTACTCCTCAAGCTGGCCAGCCCGTCCACGGCGTCAGCGGTATCGGTTATCCCAAACGCTTTTTTGAGACGTTAAAGACACTTGGGTTTGAGGTTATTGAACACCCTTATCCTGATCACTATGATTTTAGTCTTGTCGAGCTACTTGAGTATCAAGATCATCCTATCATTGTCACTAGTAAAGATGCGGTAAAGATAAGATCGTTACTGATGCAAGAGCAAGTTTTAAGTACCCAGCAGCAAGCGCTTGTCGATAGATTATGGGTATTGCCTGTAAGCGCTGTCTTATCTGATAGTTGTTATCAAATGCTGCATCGCCAGCTACAGGCTTTAAATATAACTGTCCCAAACACCTTCAATCAATAAGCCATATCATAGGAGTCACGTATGACGACTAACTTGCCAGCCGCCAAAACGCATATTGTCATTCCAGCACGGTTTAAGAGTACGCGCTTGCCAGGTAAGCCGCTACTTATGATACACGGGATGCCTATGATACTGTGGGTCGCGCAAAAAGCAAAGGCTGCTCATTTTGCTGATGATATGTGTATCGCAACCGATGATGAGCGTATTGCGGCAGTATGCAAGGATGCTGGGTTTGAGGTGGTTATGACCAGCCGTGAGCACGCATCAGGTACAGATCGTTTAGCTGAGGTTGCGCAAATAAAAGGCTGGGCGGATCGTGATATCGTCATCAATATGCAAGGTGATGAGCCGCTAGTGCCGCCGCTACTCCTAGAGCAAGTCAAAGATTTGCTGGTAGCAGATAGCGATAGCGTTATGGCGACTTTGTATGAGCCTATCGAGGACTATGATACCTTTATGCGCTCCTCTGTAGTCAAGGTGGTTAATCATGCTCACGGCGATCAGCAGCGTGCGCTTTATTTTAGCCGCGCGCCCATTCCATATGATCGTGATATGGCGTTAGCACAGAGTAGTTTGACAGGTGAGAGTAGCTGTCCAAATGTATCAATACCCAAAGCGGCCAGTCGCCACTTAGGTCTGTATGCGTACCGCGTCAAATTACTACAGCAGTTTATAAGCTGGCCGCAAACGCCACTTGAGCGACTTGAGAGTTTAGAGCAGCTACGCATTATGGAGAATGGTGGTCATATCGCTATTGCCGCCGCGAGGATTCAACTACCAGCAGGGGTAGATACTCAAGAGGATCTCGATCGATTAAATGCGATGAGTTTAGACGAATTTCAAAGCACTAGGCTATAACTGCTAAAATAGCCTAATAAGGTATAAAATAGCCTAAGTATTAAAAAAGTGGATGTATGGTTCAGACAGTACTTTAAGCTGTAGGACAACTGGGCACTGGGATAACATAGTAAATATGACGGACATAACAAAAGCGACAGACGCCATTTACTTTGCGCCGCTACTCTCTTGGCAACATGAGTTGTGGACGCAGCTGACCCAGCGAGTATCGGTGTCATCAGGTCAGCTACCGCATGCACTATTAGCTGCCGGCATGTCAGGTATGGGCAAGCGCGCCTTTGTCTGGCGTCTGGTCGCTTGGCTGCTTTGTTACGAGAAACACAATCATCCGTTAGGGGCCTGTGGTCAGTGCGAGAGCTGTCAATGGCTTAGATCTGGCACCCATCCAAGCCTACAGGTGTTACCCTTAATAAGCCTGCCAGTGAGCGCCGAGCATAATCAGCAAGAGAGCAAACCTAAAAGCACAAAGTCTGCTAAAGCGGTGAGTGCTTCGGCGCTAAAAATAAAAGTTGATGATATTCGTGCGCTGCAACCTTTTATTTATCAAGGCGGGCAGGGTATGCGTATTTGTATCTTAGATCATGCCGAGCAGATGACCATTGCAGCGGCAAACGCGCTACTCAAAACATTAGAGGAGCCGCAATCTCAGGTACATCTTATTTTGATCAGCGACATGCCAGCAAAGCTTCTGCCAACGATAAAAAGCCGCGTACAGCAATTACCACTACAGACTATCGATCATAAACTTGCTTTTGACTA
>NZ_JBQQFC010000053.1:0-12195 GCF_052258445.1 Psychrobacter sp. T6-1 | reverse complement strand
AGCTTTAATAGTGAAGTTTTGCTCACGGGCGAAGTACCTACCGAGACGTTAAAGACCCAAGTTGAAAAGGTCATCAGCTCCATGCCAGATGTACGAGCTGTCTACAACGAGCTCAACGTCGGCGTGGCTCGCGGTTACAGCTCAACTGTGCAAGATGGTTATATCACCTCAAAACTCGTGGCAAAGGCCGCCGCTAATGACGGCGTCAAAGCCTCACAAATCAAAGCGGTCAGCAACAATGGCGTGGTCTACCTAATGGGACGCCTGACCCCAACGCAGCAAAGCCACTTGATCGATATCGCTAATGGTACCGTTGGCGTGACAGAACTGGTACTTCTAACGACTGTGGTCGATGATAGAGGTATCAAGATTAGCCGTGATGACATTATGTACGAGGCTAATTTGGCCACCGATGCGACAAGTCAGATGCCAGCTCAGCCTATTGTCAGACAGTTAGATACTGCCAATCGCGTCAATGCACCTGTCGGGTCAGTAAATACAAGCCCTGTACCTTCTACCAACCAAACCCCAGTCATCACTCAAAGCCCAAGTACGCAAAGTCCAGAGACACAAAGCCCGACCTCCTATCAAAACTCATCAAGTCCTTATATCGATCTGTATAAGGATCAATAACTTAAAATAAAAAGCGCTCAAAGATAGTATAAGCAGTTAGTGCAACGTGAATGACAATAACCCTAAACAGACATAACAGGAAAAGCACGATAACTAAAGCGATAGCCATTACACTATAACCAGTAAAATCAAGGGAGGAGTCAACGTAATGCTTATAACGTCGTACTTGCAATGCAGCATTTAAGTTGTTGACTGACACTAAAATAAAATAGGGATAATATAGGGTAGGAATAATGGCTATAAACGATGAAAAGTTAAATATCAATATTGAGTCAGGTAAAACTAAATCACGTAAGACTGAGTCACGTAAGACTAAGTCAGGTAAAACTGGGTCACGCAAATTTAATTTGGGTACGGTAGGCATCAGCACCGCTGTCGCAATAGGCGGTATTGCGCTTGCAACGCAGCAAGCACAAGCCTTGTCAGCATTGGCTATCGTCAATGGCATCACCGCAAGTGGCGGCGTTGGCGTTAGCAAGGATATTTTGTACGGTGATGAGCCTTTGCAAGATTTGGATATTTATTATCCAAAACCATTAGCGCAAGCTATGAAGTCGCAGCAGGTCATTAGCGATACTTATCCTATGGTGGTGTTCGTACACGGCGGCTCTTGGGAGAGTGGTAACAAAGAAGAGTATGCGTTCGTCGGTCAAAGCCTAGCGCAGGCAGGCTATATCACAGCGGTCATCAATTATCGTAAAGCGCCTGAACACGCTTATCCTGATTATGTCGAAGATACGGCAAAAGCGATCGCTTGGAGCTATGACAATGCCCAAAACTACTATGGCGACCCTGAGCGTTTTGCGGTTATTGGACATTCAGCAGGTGCGTTCAATGCCGTGGCCGCGGTCTCTAACGAAGACTTTTTAGCGCCATATGGGGTTAAGCCTGATGATATTAGCGCCGTCATTGGTATTGCAGGCCCTTATAGTTATGACTTTCGTAAATTTAGTAGCGCGAGTGCCTTTGGTGATAATGCAACGCCAGATGAGGTAATGCCAGATAGACAGATCAAAGGGCCACAGCCACCATATCTGTTACTGACCGCTGAGAATGACAAAATTGTCCATGATCAAAACACCATTAAAATGACGCAAGCACTAAAAGAAAAAGGCGTCGCCGTTGAGACAGGCGTTATCAAAGGCGCCAGTCATGCGACGAGTATTGGCGCCATGGCGCCGCCACTACGCTGGGTCAATGATGTGCGCGCGCAAGTGGTCGCTTATTTGGATAAAGAGCTAAAATAACTAAAATAGTTTAGGGTGTTTTTTGATAGCGTCTTAGACAGCCCTAAAATAGATTTTTTTATAGGTCTTCAGCACTGTTAAGTAACCTCTCATACTAAATCCCCAGTTTGGCCTAGCGCCTGCTGGGGTTTTTTATGTTTCGCTATATCTGTATATTTAGAAGTATAAATACAACAAAAGACTGTTCATTCAATGCGGTCTACCTCTATTATAGAAGAAATACTATTAAAATATACAAGATTATAAGTTAAGGAAATCTAAATCAAATAAAGGACTACCACCATGAAACTACTCAAATTGTCACTATTAAGCCTAACTTTAGCCGTACCTTCGTTGTCATTTGCCGCGGGAGGTAGTGATCCTATATTAGGGATTGATATTATCATACTCAAAGATCCTAGCTCGCAGCCTATCGCCAATATACCCTTCACTAATTCAGAGATAAATCAATATAACGAGCTAAGAGAGAGTGATCGCCACGCTTATCTCAATAAAGTCATCGTGCCGAAGCTTGAGCGCGTCAATCAAAAGTACAACTATGATATAAAATGGAATCCAATCATCGAAAAAGGCATTGAGCAGCAGTGGTGTATCACCGTGCCTTGCGATGCTAAATCAAATATCATTATCCAACTCAATATTCCAGAGAATCTGCGTCAGTCCGATGTTAAGTTTAGCTTAGCGAGTCAATCGGATCGAGTGATTGAAAAACGAACGATAAAGCGTGTTGCGCAGATGAGAATGCGTTAAAGCTAAGATAAAGCGCTTCGCTTTTGCATAATCGTAAAAGCCGTTATTATCTCACTATAGTAATGTGAATATCGTCTGTGTATATGTCATGTGCGCTTATACACAGACAGTGCTGTAAGATAGCTAAACTCTTGTTATAATACGTCCACTAATTTATCCAAACATCTAATAACAGGTTACTCTATGAGCATGAATGCCGACGATCTTATCGCCTTTTTACAGCAGCATTATCCAGAGGCTTTTATTCAAGCCGCTAACCAAGGCAACAAGTTTGATGTCCGCGTGGTGGACGCCAGCTTTGAGGGCAAACGCACCGTTCAGCGTCAGCAGGCCATCTATGCCTTGGTCAACGATAAGATTGCAAGCGGCGATATCCATGCGCTTAACATTCAAGCGCTTACGCCAGCAGAGTGGGATATTCAGTCCAAAGGCTAATGGCTTTTGTATTTGATCAAAATTTGAAGTGAACTCATTTAGCACTTTTACCTTTGTTCTTTTTCTATTTATTCGCCTGCATACTTTTATTTGCAAGCACAGCTAGGTTGTTACCTTTATGGATCAGTTTTTAATCACCGGTAGTAGTCGTATCGCAGGGGAAGTTACTATTTCAGGGGCCAAGAACGCAGCATTACCACTGCTTGCAGCGATGATACTAGCTGAGAGTCCGACGACTTTGCATAATGTCCCTTCACTACAAGACGTGCGAACCTTGATTAAGCTGATCGGTGGTATGGGTATCGACATTCAAAAGCAAGAGGATACTGTTACTTGCGATACCAAAAATATCGACAGCTTTTACGCGCCTTACGATTTAGTTAAAACTATGCGCGCCTCCATCTTGGTGCTTGGGCCTTTGCTGGCGCGTTTTGGTGAGGCAGAAGTCTCCTTGCCAGGCGGCTGCGCTATTGGCTCACGTCCTGTGGATCAACATCTCAAAGCTTTTGAAGCGATGGGCGCACAGATCTCGGTTGAGAATGGCTACGTCAAAGCGCAAGCACCTAAAGGTGGCAAGCTGCTAGGCTGTCATTTTTCTTTTGATATGGTGACTGTTGGAGGTACTGAAAACGTCATTATGGCAGCCGCTCTTGCCAAAGGTACGACAGTACTAGGTAACTGCGCGCTTGAGCCAGAAGTCGTTGATTTGGCGAATATGCTAGTTGCGATGGGTGCCAAGATAAGCGGCATTGGTACCTCGATCATGACCATCGAAGGCGTTGAGCGCTTGCATGGCTGCGAGTATTCAGTCGTTCCTGATCGTATTGAGACCGGCTCTTATTTGGCTGGCGCTTTAATGACGCACGGTGATGTACTCACTAAAAACACTTCAGCGCTACTATTAACGCCGGTGCTAGAGAAGTTTGAAGACATGGGCGCAGTCATTACCACAGGTGATGATTGGATTCGCGCCCAAATGAGTGGTCGTCCTTTGCCTGTCGATATTCGCACCCAGCCGCATCCAGGATTCCCAACTGATATGCAGGCGCAAGTGATGGCGATTGCCTGTTTGGCTGATGGTACTAGCACCTTTATAGAAAATATTTTTGAAAACCGTTATATGCATGTGCCTGAGCTTAATCGTCTCGGCGCCTCTATTCAGGTCGATGGTCACACTGCAGTCGTTAGAGGGGTTGAGAGATTCACTGCCGCTCCCGTAATGGCGACTGATCTGCGCGCCTCTATGTCACTCGTTATGGCAGCGGCAGCGGCTGAAGGCGAGAGCCTCATCGATCGCATTTATCATATTGATCGCGGTTATGAAGACGTCGAAAACAAGCTACGCGCGTTAGGCGTGAATATTGAGCGCGTCAATACTAATGATTAGTAGTCATCAAGCACTAAGAACAAAATTAGTATCAATACCGATTTCAATTAGACTATAAATAGCAAATGGACACTGTGTCATTATGACCCAAGCAACCAAGCACGACTCAAATAGTGGCTTACTAAACGAAGTAAACGATGAGTTTTCAGGTTTAACCTTAGCGTTATCTAAAGGGCGTATCTTAGAGGAGACTATGCCGCTACTCCAAGCGGCTGGTGTTGACTTATTAGAAGACCCAGAGGCCTCGCGTAAACTTATTTTTCCGACATCTAATCCCAACGTGCGCGTACTAATCCTGCGCGCAAGTGATGTACCGACTTATGTAGAGCACGGTGCGGCTGATTTTGGCGTAGCGGGTAAAGATGTCTTGCTTGAGCATGGGGCCAATCATGTGTACGAGCTGCTTGATCTACGCATTGCCCAGTGTAAGCTGATGACCGCAGGCATTAAGGGAGCCGCGCTTCCTAACCGCCGTCTGCGTATTGCGACTAAATACGTCAACGTTGCCCGTGCTTACTTTGCTAGTCAAGGTCAGCAAGTGGATGTGATTAAGCTGTACGGTTCGATGGAGCTTGCGCCTTTAGTCGGTTTGGGCGATCTGATCGTTGATGTGGTCGATACAGGCAATACCCTGCGTGCTAATGGGCTTGAGCCGCGCGATCATATCTGTGATGTGTCTTCGCGCTTAATCGTTAATCAAGTCAGCTATAAGCGTAAATTTGCTTTGCTTGAGCCTATTTTAAACAGCTTTAAAGACAGTATTGCTGCCACAGCCTAGCTCATCTCTCACGATAACGTTAGCTGTCAGTACTGATAGTAAGCATAAAATTAAACACAGTTATACAGATTATAAAACCAGTTGAGCGCTATAAAAGGAATATGGCATGCTAAACTGGTTTTGTTGTGTCTACGGTTAGGCCGCCCTCATTATTTTTAGTCAAATAGATAGAATATAGGACAAATTATGCGCCAGTTAAGCACTTTGGATACTGATTTTGATAGTCAATTGACGCAGTTGTTAGCTTTTGAGACCGTCAACGATGCCAAATTACTAAGCACCGTTGATGACATCATCGCGCAAGTTCGCGCTGATGGCGACGATGTGGTACTGGCGTTGACGCAGAAGTTTGATCAGCATCCAGCAACATCAATGAGTGAGCTTGAATTATCTAAAGAGGCATTAGCTAAAGCTTTCGATAGCCTTGACGATGAAGTTCGTGACGCTTTGACTACGGCGGCGACCCGAGTTCAGAGTTTCCATGAGCGCCAAGTACAAGAGACTTGGCAGTACGAGGATGAGCTGGGTAACCGTTTAGGACAAAAAGTCACGCCACTCGATCGCGTTGGTATCTACGTGCCAGGTGGTCTAGCGTCTTATCCTTCTTCAGTACTCATGAACGCGATTCCTGCAAAAGTTGCAGGCGTAACTGAAATCATCATGGTCGTACCTGCGCCCAAAGGGGTGCTTAATCCTTTAGTATTGGCTGCCGCTCATCTGGCTCAAGTGGACCGTGTCTTTACTATTGGCGGCGCGCAAGCCGTCGCAGCACTGGCTTACGGTACTAAGACGATTCCAGCGGTTGATAAAATCACAGGGCCTGGTAACAAATACGTAGCGGCTGCCAAGCGTGCGGTATTTGGTAAAGTCGGCATCGATATGATCGCAGGCCCATCCGAGGTCTTGGTTTATGCTGAGGGCGAAGCGGCGGATCGCGCTGACTGGCTGGCAATGGATCTACTCTCACAAGCCGAGCATGACCGTATTGCGCAAGCTATCTTTGTAACAACCAGTGCGTCACAGCTTAAAGAAGTGGCGATAGAGATCGAAAAAGCGTTAGCTGAGTTACCAAAAGCGGATATTGCACGTGACTCTCTTGAGAACCGCGGTGCGTTAATACTGGTCAGAGATAGAGCCGAGGGCATGGCACTGATTAACCGTATTGCGCCTGAGCATTTAGAATTATCTGTGGATGATCCTGATATCTTACTTAACGATATTCGTCATGCAGGTGCGATATTTATGGGTCGTCATACGCCAGAGGCTATCGGTGACTACTGTGCAGGCCCCAACCACGTACTGCCAACTTCAGGTACTGCAAGGTTCTCATCACCGCTTGGGGTTTATGATTTTCAAAAAAAATCTTCAATAATTTATTGTACGCAAAGCGGCAGTCAAGCGCTGGCAAGAACGGCAGATATCCTCGCGCAGCACGAAGATCTAGAGGCACACGCCAGATCAGCGCGGTATCGCTATCAGTAATCAGTTGATGTTAACGCTGATTAAATAGACAAAACAGTAGAAATAAAGCACCATTGATGAGCAGTATTCGATTATGCTCTTGACACAGAAACGTCATAAATGATGCGATAAATAGTTATCGATTAGCTTTAGGATAAATTATGAGCGAGCAAAGAATAGACAACAGATTATGGTCAGCTAAAGCGCGTAACTTATCACCTTATGTGCCAGGTGAGCAGCCCCAGCACGATAATTTGTGCAAATTAAATACCAATGAAAATCCCTTCCCGCCGTCACCCAAAGTCGGCGAGGCCATTACGCACATGCTCGCGCAGCAAGCGGACAATTTGCGCCTTTATCCTGATCCTGAGTCTGATGAGCTACGCACAGCACTAGCAGAGCATTATGACCTTGAGCGTGATCAAGTGTTTGTTGGTAATGGTTCTGATGAGGTATTGGCCCTAGTCTTTGCCAGCTTTTTTATGAAAGAGCGCCCTGTGCTTGCACCTGATATCAGCTATAGTTTTTATCCAGTATATGCACAAACCTTTGGCGTGGAGCTGGTGCAGATAGCGCTAGAGTCTGACTTTAGTATTGATCCTGACGCCTATCGCCAGCCTTGTAGCGGGATTATCATCGCCAATCCTAATGCGCCAACAGGGCTGCTTTTATCACTAGCTGATATTAGCAAGCTTGCCAGCGAGCACACTAATGCTGTGATTGTTATCGATGAAGCTTATATCGATTTTGCAGAAGGCGACGCTGTTTCAGCGATTAGTCTCATCAATGAGTTTGATAATTTGCTAGTGACGCAGACCTTTTCAAAATCGCGCTCACTTGCAGGCTTGCGGGTAGGGATGGCCTTTGGCAACCTCTCGCTCATCGAGGCGCTCACACGTATGAAGAACAGCTTTAACAGCTACCCGCTCGATAAGTTGGCGCAAGCAGGGGCAAAGGCTAGTGTTTTAGATAGCGACTACTTTAAGCAAACTTGCCAGCGAGTTATAGATTTGCGTCAGTCACTAACGGCTGGTTTGAGCGCGCTTGGTTATGAGGTGCTACCGTCTCACGCCAATTTTGTATTTGCTCGTCCGCCTTTGGGTAATGCGCAAGAAATCGCAAGCCAATTGCGCGAGCAGGGCATTATCGTACGTCATTTTGATAAGGCGCGGATTAATGAATATGTGCGCATCACGGTTGGTACGCCTGATCAGCACAAACGTCTAATCGACGCTCTAACGGTGCTTCATGATAAGATAGATCAAAATCAGGACGCCTTGTCTTCTTGATATTAGCTTGCTGTCTTGTCTTTGTTTTGGTGCAATACAGCAAGTAAATTACCGACTTTATCGAGGCATTCTTGATACTCATCGGAGCAGTCAGACGCCACTGTTATCCCGCCACCTGCCCACAAGCTCACTTGGCTATCACTGTTATTTTTAGGGTTATGCTGAGCTTGTAGCGTGCGAATCAATACATTCCACTGACCACTACCATTAAAATTCATGTAGCCCATGGTGCCGCAGTAGGCACCGCGTGGCACGGTTTCTAGTTCTGCGATAATCTCAACCGCACGTTTTTTTGGTGTGCCTGTGATCGAGCCTGCAGGCAAACTGCCAAATAATACCGCTAATGGATGGGTATCTGGCTTTAGCTCAGCGGTAATGGTACTCACCATATGATGCACGTTACTAAAGCTCTCAATATCAAATAACTGCGGCACCTTAACGCTACCTATCTTGGCATATTTGCCCAAGTCATTACGCAGCAAATCCACAATCATCACGTTCTCAGAGCGATCCTTAGCGCTATTGATGAGTTGCTGTTTGAGCCTTTTATCTTGCTCAGCAGTTGCGCCGCGCGGCTGCGTGCCTTTGATAGGTTTGGTACGGATATGATGCGTACTAGTTTTGCTATCACTGATAAAAGTAAAGAACAACTCAGGTGAGCAGCTTAGTAATTCAAAATGCGCCTTCTGTCTATCTATCTGGCTATGTTGAATAGAGGGAGTCACACTCATATATCCAGCAAACGGCGCTTGGGTATTGCGATGCAGAGCAGGCAAGTAATCAAGAAGCTGCGTCGCTGATTTATCATTAAAACTCGCATCAGCATCAAAACTACCAAGCCACGCTTGCGTCAAGTTGATCTGATAGCAGTCGCCTTGCTGTAGATAATTCTGAGTTTGAATAAAGGCTTGCTGGTAATCGCTCTTTTGCCATTTTGCTGTAAGCACTAAAGGCTTGGTTGCCGATTTAAAAGTGTTTGTCATCGCTAATTGGCTATTTAATACATCTAAATAAGTTATCAGCTTTTTTATGAGCGCCGCCTTTGAGTCTTGAGGTAAAGCACTATTATCTGATGTTACCTGTAGTGTCCACTGCGTTTGATCTTTATCAGCACTTAAATAAATATCGTAGTGCCCAAGTACCGCGCAGGGTTGATGCGCTTGCTTGATATTTGAGTTTGGACTTAAGTGATGCGCGGCAATATCGTAGCCGATAAAACCCATTAGCCCATGATGATATTTAGGTGCATCAGTTAGAGCTGAGTGGTTATTATTGCTTTTATAGTCTTCGCTATAGGTGATGAGCTCATTTTGCCAAGCATGATAACTCATTATTTTAGTGCAGGTTTTATCGTTACTTGTTTTATCATTATTTGAGCCAGTATCACGGCAGTGTTTAATAATTTGATAAGTCGCGCTGTTATTGATGTCATTTTGATAAGAGCTATCAGGATAAACCTGCCAGCTGACCTTAGGTAGTAGACCGATAACAGGCTGATCCTTATTATTGAGCCAGACCAGTTGCCATCTCGCCTTTTGGTCTTGCGCCAATAGATGCCGCTGCAGTATCGGCAACAAATCAGCTGCCGCCAAATCACCAAAACGCCAGCTATTACTTTGAATAACTGGCGTTGTTAGAGGATATGGGTTTTTTAATAAGCTCATAAAGGTATTGTCTAAGGGGTAAATTTCTTGATAATTAAAGTGGCATTAGTACCACCAAAACCAAAGCTATTACTCATCAAAGTGTTTAGATCCACATCACGTTTTTGAGTGACGATATCAAACCCTTTAGCAGCAGGATCTAGCTCTTTAACATTGATACTAGGCGCGATAAAGCCATCTTGTAGCATTAGTAAGCAGTAGATCAGCTCTTGCGCCCCAACTGCACCTAAGCTATGACCTGTCATAGATTTAGTAGAGCTAATGGCAGGGACTTGACTGATATTATCACCGAACACTTTGGCGATGGCTTTGAGCTCAGTGATATCACCGAGCGGGGTGCTGGTACCATGACTATTGATATAATCGACAGTCTTAAGTCCTGCCTCGCTCAAAGCCTGCTGCATGCAACGTACAGCGCCTTCACCGCTTGGGGCGACCATCTCAGCGCCATCTGAGCTGGCACCGTAACCGACGATTTCAGCCAAGATATTTGCGCCGCGTGCCTCGGCATGCTCTAAGCTCTCAACCACAACCATCGCACCCCCTGCAGCAATTACAAAACCGTCGCGATCTTTATCATAGGCTCTTGAGGCTTGCGTTGGGGTGTCATTATACTGGGTGCTGACTGCGCCCATCGCATCAAACATACAAGACTGTGTCCAATGCTCCGCCTCACTGCCGCCTGCGAGCACCACATCCGCTTTACCTAATTGGATAAGCTCGGCGGCGTGACCGATGCAGTGAGTAGAGGTGGCGCACGCGGAGGCAAGCGAGTAGGAGACGCCTTGAATTTTAAGACCCGTCGCCAGCGCTGCTGATACCGAGCTGCCCATAGTTTTTGGTACAGCCATAGCGCCAACGCCGCGCAGCCCTTTGTCTCGCATAGCGTCTACCGCGTTGACAATATTTTCAGTAGAGGCGCCACCTGAGCTGGCCACTAGTGCTACTCGCGGGTTGTTGTTAATAGTCTCAAGCGATAAGCCAGCTTGCTCAATAGCGTTTAGCGCGCTGACATAAGCATAGAGGCTGGCATCACTAAAAAAACGCTTGAGCTTACGGTCGATACCGGCTGTATCTAGCTCTTCTTTGTTGATACTGCCGCTTATCTGCGACTTAAATCCGTGCTCAGCGTAGGACTCGTTGAAGGTAATACCAGACTGGCCTTGTTTTAGCGCTGTAGTCACAGCGTCCAAATCGTGTCCGATACAAGAGACGATCCCTGCTCCTGTAATAACAACTCGGCGCATATTCTACTCCTTATAATAGCGGTGTTTGACTCTAAATTTTTATACCTATAATAAGTAGCATTATGGCACAAGTGAGGCTTTTGCCATAACCCTACTATTAACATTTGTAGCCAGCCAAAACTTTGATACAAATTTATATGAGCAATAACATTGTTGGCACTGACAAAGCCTGCGCAATTTGAGTAAACTGATAGGCTGAATTTAAGCGGCAAAGCAGTTAGACTTTGAGTTTAAGTGTTTCTATTAAAATAATATCTCATCAAAACTATATTAAGGATAGCATTATGGCAAAGCAGAACCCTTTGAACAAAGGCATCAGTTTAGTAGGTCATTTTACGCGTAACAATCTTGAACGTATGGGCTCGCTTATCGATGGGGTCAATGCCAAGGCGGGCAAACCGCGTCAATACAAAGCGGTAAACCTAGGCGATGACGATTACCAGCAAGACTTGTTTCGTGAGCAAACGCTAAAAGCAACCCAGCAGCTCATAGGTACGCGCTTTGCCACTTACGGTAAGTATGCCAAAAAGGTTGTGCCAAATAGCCTATTTCAAAACACGGTAGATGGTGCATTTGCACAAGTGGCTAAACTTGCCGCCACTTGGAGCCAGATTGACTTACCAAACGAACACCGTTTTGCGGACATCACTGATTTAGATGACGAACAGCGCTATGCGTTAGCCACTGATATCGCCAATCAAAACCGCGCTCTAGCGACTTTAGGCGGTATTACAGGTCTCGCTGGATTGCCAGGACTGCTCGCCGATACGCTTTGGTTGTTACTGGTGTCGTTACGTACGGTTTATCAACTAGCAGCAGTATACGATAAGCCACTGACAGGTAAGCAAGGGATCAAGATGGCTTATGAGCTACTCTCGAGCGCTGATTTGAGTAAGATGCAAGAAAAACAGGCACTGCTAGCAGGTCTAGGCGTTGGTAAAGGCTTACTAGACAACGCACAAAGCAGCGGTCTACACAGCGAGCTTAAGAACCTAGGTCTAAAAAATCAAAACGTCAACTACTACGCTGAGCAAGTCGACAGTATCGCAAGTCAAGTCGGCATAGACCTTGATAATATCAACCTTGCTTGGTTACGCCGCTTCTTACCTGTGACCGCGGTCGCTATCGGTATGAGCTATAATAGCCGCCTGATTGATGAAGTGATTGGTGTTGCCAAAGCGACCTTTGGTCCAGAGCCAAAGCTTGCCAGTCCTGCTATTACTGATGACAGCGCTAGCGAAGCCAAGGTGGATGTTGATGCTGATGCCAAAAAAGATGACGATAAAGTAGAGGATGCAGAGAAG
>NZ_JBQQFC010000052.1:0-12285 GCF_052258445.1 Psychrobacter sp. T6-1 | reverse complement strand
GTATAAGTTGCGGTCACATTACCAATGCAGTTACGCTGAAAAAACAGCGGCATCCGTCCTATCTCATACCATTTACCGCTATATTTTTTGAGATCAACCTTATCTACGGTTGTCGGCGTATCTGCTGACTTATAGATAATATCGCTAGGCGTTACGGACAGTACTGGTGACTTTGAGCTTTCATTTGCTGTATTAACAGTTGTCACAGGGGCAGCATAAGCGGAGATCGCAGCTAGCGGAATGATAATCACTAAAGCAATCACCGTATGCTTGATAAGTCCGTTCATAAATATCCTTTCTGATACCTGAAGTGTTGGTTTTTGACGATCTGCATTGGCATAAGTTTTGTTGTCATAATGACTGTCTTGTTCGTTTTTTACAGCATAGTTATTTATGTGCTTATTTGTCGAATAATCTATAGGCACGTGTTTATTAGGTACATACTTACTATCATTTTGGTATTGCGTACTAGCTACAGAATCATTTTGCGCAAGATAGAGATTTGAATCCATGCGTTCTGATTGTAAGTCATTAGCGGCAAACGAGAGATCTTTAGATTTGTAAATTGAGTTGTCGCTTTTGTAGCTGTCGTTCTTATGACTAATGGTTTTGTAATCATCGTCATTACTGGCACCAGAGTACCGACCATCATCGTTTTGATAGTCATACTGATCATCATTTTGTGACTTGGAACTCGGTGTTTGCAAGTCAGCCCATTCTGACTGGAGTGAGTCGTTAGTTGCCATGAAAATACCTTTATAATGAGTATGTAAACTCATGAATACTTTAAACCTTGATACATCATCTAATTTTTACACTGTTAAAAAAATCGTTTAAGTTAAAGTTCTAGTATCTGTGATTGCTTTAGGTACCAGTAATAAGACGCATTTATAATACTTTGATACTTACCGTTTATTTAACTTATCGTTTATTTGCCAGTCATTACCTACTAGTTATTCTCTACTAGCTTTTTTAAATTATGACAGTATGATAGGGACATCGGCCTATGAACTGTAGTGCTGCTATGTAGGAAAACGCAACGGTTTGTAAATAATATATTAACGTATAGCGTGTTAGATACGCCGTCTAAACGCTTAAACTACTAGACTTGTAAGCACATCTACTTTTATTTCATTCTTTATTAAACAACGCTTTATCGACTTTAAGTAATTGGCATATTACTAATGTGTCTGCGCTTATTCACTTGTAACTTTCTATTGGTTTATGCTTTATATAAATTAAATATTTATACCGCGTAGCCAAGTTAATATTTGTTTATTAGCAGCTGGCAATGGATAGTCTGTACCTAAGAGCTGATCTTTTGTTACCCAAGATAATAGCTGACCCTCTAAACCTGTTTTTTGATTCTTATGCTGAGCATACTGAGCCGCTGTCAGCGTAATGGTATAAGCATGCAAAATTACCTGCTTATCAGCGTAATCATGAGTAATAAGGCCCATTTTCATCATCGTATTTTGACTGATATCGATACCTACCTCTTCGCCAACTTCTCGCACTAATGCAGCTTTCGCTGTCTCATCTACCTCTATCTTGCCACCGACAAACTCATAAAGATTGCCTTGGTGCTGCTTAGAATGACGATAGCCAAGTAAATACCAGTTTTGACAATAAATGACGGCAATAGCGACATTTATGGAGTTATGAGCAGTGCTCTTAGGCTTAAGCGAGGGTTCAGTCATTTTTTGTCCTTTTAACCGTTAGAGTCTACGACAAGGTGATAAATAAAATAATAGCCAAAATCAGTACTTGCAATAGCTTAAATTATAAATGATAATCATTATCGTTAGTAAAAAACTTTAGTAATGATTCATAGCGCCATCAATAAGGAGATTGTCATGAATATAAGCTTAACGCGTTATTTTGAGAACCCTGAAAACCGCTTACCCACGTTGCAATCAGAGCATCTTTTTGCTTTAACTAAAGAGGTGCGGATTGAGCATGAGGGTGAAGAGTATCGACTACGCTTGACTCGCAATAACCGTCTGATATTGACGAAATAGCAGTGCTTGCAGTACCTATATCCGTATTTACAACAGTAAAAAACGCCTTATCTAAAGGCGTTTTTTACTGTTATTACTCTCAACTAGCAACTCTTAAAACTGCCAGCTATACACCACATCTACAGCATTTTCGGCAGCTGAGGTGGCCTCAACATAGATACGGCGCGTCAATTGATAACGTGCTGATAAGCTATTTTGAGCGTTAAAGACGCCAACGCCATAGCGGATGTATAGATCAGGCGTTACGTAACCAGTGACATTGATGTTGGTATCTTCGCTACTACCTGAAGCATCTACTGTTAGGCTCTGAAAACCAAATGCTTGGCCTATCTGATTGGTAAAGTTGCGCGTACCCCCAAGTCCAAAATTAAGGCCAGCTGCCGCCAAGTTGTTGGTCACTTGTGATTTAAAGCCCTGCTCACTGATTTGGGTAGCGCTGCCATTGTTGATACGGCCTGTGACTAGAGCATTCATTGCTTGCTGCTGGGTGAGACCTGCATCATTAAAGACGACGATGTTTGGATTTTCAGTCGTACCCGTCACTCGCACCCCTACCGTACTATCGTCAATGATTTTGACCGCTTCAATGCTTAGGTTTGGCTTCATGACATCACCGTTAAAGCGTACTTGACCATAGTTAAGCTCCAAGTTTTGTCCAAAAGCATCAATAGCGGTACGACGCGCAACCTGAACCACCCCTTTAGCGCGCATAACACCTGTGCCGTTTTGAGTAATATTCAAGGCCCCTGCAAGCGGAATAACTGCACCAAAGCCGCGGAAATTGATGTCATCGCCCAAATCAATACCGATATCAGCATTGATAGACCATGGCCTAGATATGGCTAGTACTTCATCAATGTTACCGATGAGACGTCTATCGAGTACGACTACATCTTCACTTTGAGTGATAATATCTTCGCTAGCCTCAGGCGGACGAATGGTCGCTGATGGTACACTAATAGCACCTTGAATATTGACGTAACGATCTTCTGGGCGCACGATGATATCGATATCTGGGTTGATCTCAGCGACCAGTAGCGGCGGCTGGGTTATAACTAAGCGATCACCGATGATGCTTAGTTTGGCTTGAAGTTTTTGACGCCAATCAACCGTGCCTTTCAGCGTGCCCGTTCCTGTTCCGCTGTTAAACTTGCCATCGAGAGTCGCTTGCGTCCCGCGGATCTTAGCTGAGGCATTTATACTAGATAAATTAACGGGCAGATCAAGCATGGCTACGCGTCCATCAACCAGCTCAACATCACCATAAAACTGCGGTTTACTCAGCGTACCCCCAAGGCCACCTGCCATAGTAATATTGCCCTCGAGTACGCGCATACCTGGGAAGAATGGCTTAAATACCGCTAGATTAAGCTCATTTAATACCAGTGCCCCAGAGATAGGTTTGGGCGCTTTGTAAGGGTCAACGACTACCTCAGCATAACCGCGTGCGCCGCGGCCTGTATTAATATCAGCCCGTAGCTTGATACCTTCAGGTACCGATAAGGCAATCAAAGATACGCGCTCATACGGCAGCGAAACAGGTGGTAACCCATCGTCTTGCAGAAGGCCAATCTTGCCGTTATCTGAGTACAAAGTCGTATTAATCGTTGGTGATTCACCGCGCTGCCAACCAATAACAGCCTTACCGTTAATCTGAGCCTGCCAATCGATATCTTTTGGCAAGAACACTGACAACAAGGACGTATCTAGTTTTTGAAGGGCTAAATTAACCTGACCATTATCAGGTGAGGCAATTAGGTTCTCACGCAGACACAGCTTACCCGTTTGATCCGACGCCTGCCAGCAATGCGCTGCCATCTGCACCTTTAGGTCGCGACTACTGCCGTTTTGCTCACGCGGCAAATCAACAATCAATTGCGCCGGTTGTAACTGATTGAGCGTGGCGTATTGCGACTTGATTTGCCCTTTGCCAATAGCGCCCGACCATCTGAGCTGATTACGATCAAAACCGCCTTTGACACGTGCTAATATTTGAGCTTGCTCATTGGCAACCTCTAAATTGACGACATGGGCCTGCTCAGTACCGTTAAAGGTTGCATTGACCTGCTTAAAGCTTTGTCCAGCAACGTCTAAGCCTTCAGCACTGATAATAAACTGGCTTGGACTATTGGCAAGGTTGACCAGTTTGCCGCGTATACGGCCCTCACGCAATATAAAACCAGGTAAGGCAATACGCTCACCGACCAGATCGACATAAATAGTAGGTAGCGCCTGTCCTGCTGGTTGCGATAATGTTGCGCCGCCCGCTACTTTACCACTGAGCTGATCTGATAGCTGATCGAGGCTAGTGATATTGATCTTGGCCTGCAGCTGTTTGGCGTTGCCATTGGCGGTGAGATAATTATCACCCCAGCGCAGTACTAAATTATTGGCATTTAAGCTTTCGATAAGCGCGTTTACTTGCTGATATTGCGTCTCGGCGTCTTGCTTTTGCAGGCGCTCAAAGTAGCTGGCGATGTCTTTTGGCAGATTAAGCTTAGCGCTCAAGCTACCTTTGGCACTAAGCGGCTGACCTTTGAGCATACCACTTAGGTCAATCTGATTGATATTGACAATCTGCTCGCTATCGCTCCAGCGCCCATCGGTATTAATGTTTCCTGTGATGACACTTGGCGTATCTTTTAGAAAATATCCTAAATTAAAGCGATTCATGACCGCATTGATATTCCAAGCGATACCTCGGCGCACATCTAAAGTACCGCTTGCGCGAATACTGCCTGCCGCGCCCACATGACTAAAGCGCTTGATAGTAATCACTTGTGAGTCGCCGCTAGCGTCAATCATCAGCTTGCCAGCAGGTAACTGCTCAGCATCGAGCACACCATCAAAATTGATAGCAAAACGTTGCAATTTACCCTCATTGTTTTGATTGGCAGGTTGCCACTGTCCACTAGTACTCAGATCACCTGTCAAAATCGCTGGATTATTAGGCAAAAAATAGCCCAGATCAAAATTATCAAAACGCCCTGTAACATTCCAGCCAATATTATTACGTAGGTCTATCACGCCCTGAGCATTGATTGAACCTGCTTCACCAGCATAGTTAAGCTTGCGGATGTTAATTAGATTTGGCGTCCCTGCGGCGTCTATAGATAAGCGGCCTTTGGGGACATCCTGAGTATCAACCTGTCCATCGAAACGGGCATCAAATACCGACAGCTCGCCTCCGACCAAATCTATACTGGCATCGCCGCTGCCGCTGATACCGATACGGCGATTATCTTGTGAGGCATCAAGGGTAGCTTGCAGATCAGTGTTATCAAAGCTGATGATGTGACGCTGACCTTTGACGCCGTTTTTGGTGATGTTAATCAATCGACCACGAGCGCTCAATTGTCCTACTAGGCGCTCAAGTGGTAGATCGCTTCGATATTGTTTGGGCAGTAGTCCGTTGGTACGCGCATCAATCTGCCACGTCAGTGGACGCTGCGCAGTTGCCAGTAGTATCTGACCATTACCTGATAGGTCGCCGACAATGCCTTTGTAATTAACTCGATTGAGATCAATTGTATTGCCGTTTTTGCGCACACGCACGTCATAGTTGCCTTTTGGTGCCGCGTTGAGCTCATTAATAAAGGCATTGGCGTCAACTGAGAGTGTAGAGCCACGCACAATCACATTGGCGCGTCCATACGGGCTGTCGATATTACCGATATTGGGTACATCGCGGCGCGTCAGATTCTGCCAGCTGGCGTCGATATATAAAGGCGCGGCCTGCGTCGATTTAGGTGATGTCTTGCCGCGAACGATATTGGCATTGACGTGCTCGCCATCGCGCTGACGCAAATCAATATCCACCTCTAGATTATTACTGATGTTGCGCTGCTGAAAATGTAGCGATAATCGACCATCGAGCGTTTGCGGAGCATAAGCCTTATAGTCAGCGTACTGCTCTGGAATGGCTTGGCGAATATCAAAATTGCTGCCTGTCGCGCGTATTTTGGCATCAAAGCTGTCTTTCCAGTCCAAAATGCCTTGTAGCGTTAGACGGCCTGCTGGCACGTCTGCATCTAAGCGATCAATACGCAATTGACTATTGGCAATAATAGCGCGGCCCTTATAACGTCCTGATGGAATGTCTTTTGCGTCAAGCTCAGTATTAATACGCAGACGTATATCAGAGATGACGCCACTAGCGGTAGCGATACCGCTTTTGAGGTGAATGTTTTGCTCCTCAGCGTAAGGCAGCAAGATATCATCCCACTGCAATTTGGCTTGAAATGGCGCGTCTGGGTCTAGCCCCTGCACCACAAAGTTGCCGCTGACATCGCTATCGTTATAACGGCTACGTACGCGGCCTACGGTTCGTTTTAGGCTACCTGTTGCGGTCACATTAAGCGGGTCGATGTAGGCCTTTTCAAGCGCGCTTACCTCGACGATAGCGGACAGATCTAGCGGATAGTCGCCTTGCAGATCAATCTCGCCTTGTAGCGCATTGACTTTGACAATATCAGCATAACGCAGATCACCGCGACCAACGGTTACTAAGGTATCCACCCAAGTCAAATCACGAGCCTTAATGTCATGTAAGGTAACAGGATCTTTGGTGACTTGCTTGTAGATAATGTTTTTGATTTTTGCTTGATCAAAGCGTAGATTGACAGGCAGCTGCAAGGTTTTGTAGTCGAACGGCTCGCCCGTGGGCGGCTTATTATTGATGATCTCTATCGTTTGAATATCCGCGTCGCGTAGATGCACCTCTTTAGCAAATATAGCGCGCCAGCCTATCTTGACATAGGCTTTGTCCACGAGTATCTCAAGGTCTTCATTGGCTTTGATATCAATATCATTGACCCAGATACCATCACGCAAATTGCCACTACCATAAGTCAGCTCAATACCCGTCTCTGCACTGATTTTTTCTAACAAAAACTTGGTGCCTGATTCTGTCCCTGCCATATAAAAGAAAACGGCAAACATAATCACCAGCACAATCAAAATCAGCATCATTAATTTGATTAAAAATGACAAAGGATACCAGCGCTTTACGGCGCGAGCATCTCTTTGAGCAGGATCTTGTGAAGGGTCATTGGGCTGAGAGTTATTGGGCAACATGAAAGTCAACTGCGTTAGATAATGTCATTATTAGCACTGCTAATATACGAGTAATAACGGCTAAAGCTAAAGCGGCGAGCCGATAAAAAAGTGTAGTCTAACTGGAATACTATCCTCTGTCACGCCAGCCGCGACATCAACGCGTACGACGCCAACCGGTGACGCCCAGCGAATACCGACGCCAACGCCAACTTTGGTCTCGGTATCAAAGTTGGTGTCATAAGCATTACCGATATCGGTAAACAATGCCCCGCGAAACCCAGGTCTAAACTCATAGTTATATTCAGCACTACCGACAGCGAGGACTTGTCCGCCTGTCAGGTAGCCGTTTTTGAGAGGTGATAAGCTCTCATAATCATAACCGCGGATACTTTGATCACCGCCTGCAAAAAACCGCAGCTTATAAGGTACGCCCTCAAAATTATCCGCCCAAATATAACCGGTATTAAAGCGACCTAGCAGCTGATGCTTGTCGTCTTCACCAAAGCTATAAAGCCCGCTGACACCAGCTTTGATAATCGCCATATCCGTATCGCTTAGCACGTCCTCAGAGCCCGCTTCGATACTGTAATACTGACGCATACCGCGCGTGGGATTGAGCGCGTTATCAACGTCAGTCTTATTGAGACCATAACCAAACAACAAGGCCTCTTGCGTGGGTTTGGAGGAAATAAAGCGAATAGGCAAATCTTCTAAATCTGCATCGTCAACGCCCGTCTCTAATTCATCCAAGCGGTATTTGACAAAGTAGCTACGATTCCAACCATTCTCGCGGCGAATGTTACGCGCCAAAGCTGCTTTGAGCGTTCTGGTCGATAGATCAAAGTTGCCTTCACCTTGATCAATGACCTCTTCTTCGTAAGTTAAACGTGCATCTAGCTTATCATTGAGCGGATGCTTCCAAGGCCTACTACCATATATCGTTGCATTTTTAGTGATACGCGAATACTCAACCTCAGCCCCTGCTTGATAGCCTTGACGATTGATTAGGTTGTAATCTATTCTTGCGGTGGCGCGTACGCCTGTATCTGTGCCATAACCAATACCTACCTCAGCATCACGCGGTCTCTCAGATGAGACAAAGACGTATAAAGGCACCTTTTTGGTCTCAAGTACTTGCTCAGGGGTAATGCGACCCGCTAGCGTTGGCGGGACAAAATTCTCATCTTCGAACACGCTTTTGTCATCAGGGAAGATCTTTTCGGCGATATTACTGATTGAGTCGCTAATTTTACCTAAAATGTTCTCCGCCTTTTCTTCTTTTTCATCTAAAACCCGATCGTTAGGCAACTGGGTTAGGCGCTCCGCTTTTTGTTTGATCGCTTGCAGCTTTTCGCTGGTTTGTTCATCTACTTCAAACTCAATAGGCGCAATATCCTCTTCATCGACGGTAGCACCGCTATTAGCATTGATACTCTCAGAGCCCACGCCACTGCTACTGCTACTGCCGTCATTGTTATCAGCGCTTAATAAGTTGTCAGCGTTGTTTACAGTATCGTTATTAACAGCATCGCTATCTACATCATCATCTAAGCTATTGTTAGTGGCAGGTGCATTATCAAAGGCTAAAGTGCTATTTTGCGTGCGTTCATCTGGCGGCAAAATAGACTCGACGTTAACGGTATTGAAATAGCGAGTCGCTGATAAATCGTTGCTAAATTTGGTAATATCAGGGCGATAGAAAGGGTCACCCTCATTAAAATTATAAAGCTTTTTGAGTAAAGACAGCTCGACGGGGAGTTTGTCAGGATCACGAGTCAAGGTGCGAGTCTCTTCATCAAAGGTAAAAAATATCACCTCATCAAACTCATAGCGCGGACCAGTATCATAGACTAGTGAAACATCAGCGCTGTTATCAGGCAAGATAATATCGACAGATTTATTTAGCCAGTATTGATCAAAGTAGCCATAAGTACTACTCAACGCCTCAAGAGCGGCTTTGCTACTTTTGTAAACGCGGTGATTAAAGATATCACCCTCTTTAGGCGGTAGCTCTGCCTCTAGCGCTTGAAATTCTGGTAGCTGGGTTCCCTCGCCGCGCACCTCAACAATACGGTTATCCACCCGTACTGGCTCTCCTAATTGCTCGATAATGACATCGATACGATCACTACTAGGCTGGCGCAAACGCAGCACCACGTCATAGTAGCCCACTGCTTTGGCTGCATCTAAAGCGGTCTGACGCAAACGGGGCAAGGCGGCGGTAAAATCGACAACAGACTGTACGGTCGTATCATCAAGCGCCGCCTTAATATTGTTAATCGGCTGAATATCTTCGTCTGCCTCAATGAGTTTGGGCGTAGCATTACTCGCCTGCAGATCATCACTACCTTGTTGCAAGTAGACTGTGGTTTCAATATGCGGTAAGCCTGAGACGCCGCCATTAAATAGACGATTAAAGGTGCGTTTAAAGAAGTTACCTGAACTGCGCGCTTTGGGTTTTTTGTCCGCTTGGACTAAGCTGTCGGTGACCGCTTGTGTCTCGGTAGCCGCCTGATAGTCTGGCAGATAGTCATCAGGATTAAGATTATTCGTTTGATCATCGATATTACCAGGCAGCTGACCTGCGCTTAGCGAATCTCTTACCTCTGTAACCGTATCATCAGCGCCTGTGACTCTATTACTGTCTTGGTTTGCAAGCGCGCGCTCAGGATTGGCGCGCTCGGTAATATCATCGCTTGCGTTGATGCGCCCGCGACTAGCAGAGTCGCTGACATTGATAGGGCGCGCCAAAATCTCGGCAGTTTTGGCGCGATCAGCGGCGCGCGCGTCTCTTTGCGAAGTATCTGGTTGTAAGGTATCTAGATTGGTCGGTGTAGGCAGGTTTGCTGCATCAAGATCGGTATCAAACCCGACAGGGGCGCGCGTACTGTCTAAAGTGGCGACAGGTGCGTCAAAATCAGCGTCAAGATTGCTGCTGTCAGCATTAGCACCATTCGTCATATCCATAGGTGCATCTAGCGCAGCAAGCTCTCTTTCGATCTGCTCAGGCGTCATCATCTGATAACCCTGCTGCTGTACACTGGCCGCCTGCTCTAGTAGCGCATTAGATGTTGAAGTTGCGTCGTCGTTATTGTAGGTATTGTCGTTATTAGCAGTGGACTGATCGGCTTTATTTTGGCGCTGATACTCAGTGAATACCGACTGATCGATATCACCTTGTTCAACCTCTTGTCGCAGTCTTAGCGCCGCAAGCGCTTTATCAAGCTGCGCCTCCTCCATCGTTGCCATAGATGAGTCTGTATTAGGCTCAGTCTCAGCGGCGTACACAGGCGCGATACCAAATCCAACCAAACTGGCTGCCAAGGCACTAAAGAGTGCGGTACGAGTAAATTGGACGCGCGGGATTTTGGCGGCGTCGCTAAGCGTTGCCTTAGAGTGATGAGGCGTTGAGGGCTGATATCTTGACATGCATATTTCCTATCGCCTCACGCGGCGTACTCAATACTAACGATTAAAAAGGGGTGTTAAATTGCCAACCAATCCATTTGAGCTATGATCAAAGGCTTGTGAGTAAAACGGACAAATCATAGCGCAGTTAAATAGGCAATCATAGCATCTAGCACATGTATTTTTGGCAAAGCCTTGCTATTATACGACCTAATATCGATAAATCCTATCTTATAATTCGATAAGTTTCTGATAATATTGATATTTGTATATCGTAGCGTTGCCCAAACTTAGACCTATCAAGATAAAATCTAGCCCACCCATTTGCACAACTTCTGTAGGAACATTCATGGCCAATCAGTTTCAACTCTTCAAGCGTCGCCGCTTTAGCGCTATGTTTTTTACCCAGTTTTTGGGCGCGTTTAATGACAATGTCTTTAAGCAAGCTTTAATTTTGGTGTTGACCTACACCGCTGCTAGTCAAATCGGTGTAGAGGTCAGTATATTGAACAATTTAGCCGCTATGCTATTCATCTTACCCTACTTTTTGTTTTCAGCCTTAGCAGGACAGATCGCTGATAAGTACGAAAAATCTAAGCTGACGCGCTTAACTAAAGTTTTAGAAGTCACTATTATGTCAGTGGCGGCAATTGGCTTTGTGTTTGAGTGGTATACGCTGCTGTTTGTGGCGCTATTTTTGATGGGAACGCATTCAACGTTTTTTGGTCCGATTAAGTACGCTTATCTGCCGCAGGCCATGCGCGAGGACGAGCTAGTAGGTGCCAATGGTTTGTTTCAGATGGGTACCTCTTTGGCTATTTTGGTCGGTATGATTGTCGCAGGGTTTTTAACGCAGTTGCCGCTATCTTTATATTGGATTAGCGCCACCGTAGTAGTCGTTGCCGTCTTAGGGTATTTGGCATCACGCTCTATCCCAGAGACGCCTGCGATGCAACCTGATCTTAAGATTAACTGGAATATTTTTACCACCAGTATGGCAACGGTGCGTTATTTATACTCTTTGCCGTTCTTGTTTTTTGTGATTTTGGGTAATAGCTGGTTTTGGTTTTATGGCGCGACGTTTTTGACCCAAACGCCTGAATTTAGCAAAGTCATCTTATTCGGTGATGAGTCGGTGGTTATTTTCTTACTCACGCTGTTTTCTGTTGGTGTCGCTATTGGCTCGCTGTTATGTAAGCGCTTAACCAACAACCAAGTCAGTTTGCGCTTACTACCCTTTGGTATTGCAGGTTTGAGTATTTTTGCCATTGATTTGTACTTTTCGCTTTCAAGCTTAAATATTATCTCTGATGGAACGCGTTTATTCGGTATTAGCGATCTGCTCGGTATCTCTGGTAGCTTACGAGTATTTGCCGATTTGTTTTTCTTAGGTTTTAGTGGCGGCTTATATATTGTGCCGTTGTATGCTTCTATGCAAGCTTATGCGCCAAAGAGTCACCGCGCCCGTATCGTCGGCGCTAACAATATTTTTAACGCCATCTTTATGGTCAGCTCAGCTATTTTTGCGATTGTTATTTTAAATATGGTCAAGATGTCGCTGCCGCAGCTATTTTTGGTTACAGGATTACTCAATATTGCTTTTGGACTCTTCTTATATACTAAGCTTAACAAGCACATCAAGCAGGCGGTGATACAAACGCATGACGAGCCTATGATGTGAGTTTAGATAACGGTGACAACAAACATACCGTACTGATAGAATCTTTTGTGCGGATAAACTTTATTATTTGCTATAGTAGTTTGTGTTTAAATGCAGACCGTATTGAAACTGCAAAAA
>NZ_JBQQFC010000051.1:0-12359 GCF_052258445.1 Psychrobacter sp. T6-1 | reverse complement strand
TAGCACCTGCTCAACCAAAACCTCAGTATCAGGCCTTGGTATGAGGGTATGTTTATTGACTTTAAAGTCCAGTGACCAAAACTCTTGATGACCTGTCAAATACGCAAGCGGTATACCTTGGCGCATCTGAGTCACGCCAGCATCAAACTGCGCGCGCTCACTATCTGTCAGCTCGTAGTTATCATCGGTGAACAAAAATGATCTTGGTTGATTAAGCACATGCAAAAGCCAATCGGTTATCCAAAAGGGGGGCATCGATCTATCGACAGTGTCATCGCTTGGAGTAATTTTGATATCTAAATCACTCTTTAGCACGCCATATGCTAGCTGCTGACTTCGCTGCTTGATTTGCCCTACCGTCATTTTTTGTACTTTGGACACTACAGATCCTTATCCTTTATAAAACTTCATCACTAGTTTATTCTGTTGCACGCGGCGACTCATTGGTATCCGTTAGCGTAGGGTTAGCCTTTGCCAATGACGGTTTGCCGCCTTCAGAGTCATCGCCATAGATATCATCGTTGTCACCAATGACAATATGCTTATCAACCAAGTAAATAAGTAGCAGAATAGGAATACCAATAGCAAAGGTAAACATAAAGAAGAAAGGATAGCCCATAGAATCGACGATACCGCCAGAGTAACCACCTAACACTTTGGGCAATAAAGTCATGAGTGATGAGAATATAGCATACTGTACGGCAGTGAATTTAATAGACGTGAGCGCTGATAAAAAGGCGATAAATACCGCACTAGCAAACCCTGCGGCTAGATTGTCTAATATTACCGCAAAATACATGTACTCGAGGCTTCCTGGATGATAAGTGAGCAGCACAAACAGTAAATTGGTAATACTGGCCAGTATCGCCCCTAACATCATCACATGCATCATGCGCATTTTTTGCGCTAGTATTCCGCCCAAAAACCCACCAGCAAGCGCCATAAGCACTCCAACGAGTTTGACTGCGTTGGCAATCTCAACTTTGGTAAAGCCCATGTCTTGATAAAAGACGTTGGAGATGACTCCTGCCACGATATCAGAGATACGGTAAAGACCGATAAGGGCAAGTAGTAATATGGCCTGTTTGCCGTAGCGCTTAAAGAAATCGGCAATAGGATTGACCCACATTTTTGTTGCGATCTCTTTTTTGGCAAGGCCTACTTTAATCAAAGCATAGCCAACTACCGCTGCTACCGCTAAGCTGCCAAGTAAGGTTACGGTTTCGATAACGAAGCTTAGTAGCACGCTCTCAGTCTCTGCAAATAGGTTGCCGATAACCACAAATGCCCCGACAAAACCTACAACGGTAATGACAAAAAGTAGAACGATACGCAAATAGTCACTGCCATTTTCAACAAGCAATGAGACCTTGTTCGCAATCTTGGGTTGATTAAACACAAAGAAAATAAGCAGTAGCGGCGCGCAGGCGACCAAAGCTAAGAAGTAAAGATTGACCGCAGGCAAGATCGCTGAGGGTATTAAAGTGATATCAGCGTTCAAAAAATTATTATAGATAATTTTGATTAAACTAAGCAGACCGTATATCGACCCTGGTATGATCAACAAAGCGGCATAGATAAAAAAGAGCTTAAGGTTTAGTTTTTGTTTATTGGTCTGCAAAATTTCAGCGATGGGCTCATAGCCTGCAAAGGTCGTCAAAATACCAATAGACATGACCGCTGCCATCACATAGTAGGTATTACGCCAAGCCTCATAACTATAAAACGCCTCTGTTGAGCCAAAGTAGTCTGCTAAATAGAGCGCGCCTGCCCCTGCTACGATCATACCGATGCGATAGCCTGCCACATACATCGCCGCAAGCGTAGGTTGCAATTCTGGCGGCGCAAGCTCGATACGGTAGGCATCAATGACAATATCTTGCGTAGCTGATGAAAACCCTAATAATACCGCTGCCGCTGCCATAAACCAAAGTGCTTCATCACTAATAGGGTTAAAGCTTGCCATCAAGAGTATTGCTATGACAATTAAGAGCTGTGAGACCACAATCCAAGCCCTACGCCTACCCAGCCATTTGGTCAATAGTGGTATGGGCAGCGCATCAATCAGCGGCGCCCAAATGAACTTGAACGAATAACCCAGCGCCGCCCAACTAAACATAGTTACCACGCCGCGCTCGATACCTGCCTCGCGTAGCCATAATGAGAGACTTGAGAAGATTAGCAAGATAGGAATACCTGCCGAAAACCCCAAAAATAATATGATAATAGCGCGAGGGTCAAGATAGGCTTTGGTAGCGTCACCCCATGATTTTTTGGCGACTAAGTTATTGGGCGGCGTAGCTCGGACAGCGGACATAGTGACTCACTAAACTTAAGACGATAATAACAACTGCGCACAATTTTTATCAATCGGCATTTTTAAGATCGATAAAAATTGTTAACCGTTGTACCAAGTTGCCAGACTTATGGCAAAATTGAATTATGGTACTTGAGAACCTAGGCATTGACTAGACTTTGTACAGATATTTTTTACTAAACTAATGGTATAGACGTCTATAGCTTTTTAAACTGTATATAGTCTATCTCAGCCGTAATTCTATGTATCCAAAACTTGCTTAACTATAGATTTATCAAACTATAGAAGTATCAAATTGGCAGCTGTGTAATAGCCTACATACTATTGAGCTTAAATCAAAAGTTAGGGCGAATAAGCACTTTAAAATAAGTACTTAAAATAGAATGAAAATTTAGGAAAACAGACACTATGATTTATTATTTAAAACATGATGTTATTTTATATATGTTTTATTAATGACTAGCTCTAATATATGCTTTATCCATAGCTGATAAGACAAACCAAACTAAGGAGCACCACTATGTCAGACGCCAAACAACCAAACCCGCCAAGCAACACCACGTACGACAAAGGCGACGGTTTAGGCCCAACTATTCACAATCAGAACATTGATGAATCACACGAGCCGCAGCGGCCAAGCATGGGTGGCTGCCCTGTTATGCATCAAGCACACACCACGCAAGCGTCTGCAGCAACCGATTGGTGGCCTAATGCGTTAAATCTCGATATTTTGCATCAGCAAGATCATAAGACTGATCCCATGGGTGCAGATTTTGATTATAGCGAGGCTTTTAAACAGCTTGATCTAGAAGCCGTTAAACAAGACCTAAAGGATCTTATGACGGACTCACAAGAATGGTGGCCTGCCGACTGGGGACATTATGGCGGCCTCATGATACGTATGGCGTGGCACTCTGCAGGAACTTATCGTCGCTCTGATGGTCGCGGCGGCTCCAACACGGGCAATCAGCGCTTTGCTCCACTCAATAGCTGGCCTGATAACGTCAACCTAGATAAGGCACGTCGTCTGCTTTGGCCGATCAAGAAAAAATATGGTAATAAGCTCTCTTGGGCGGATTTAATGATATTAGCAGGTAACATGGCTTATGAGTCTATGGGCTTTAAAACCTTGGGATTTGCGGGCGGACGCGCTGATATCTGGCATCCAGAAAAAGACATCTACTGGGGCTCTGAGCGTGAGTGGCTGGCGGCGACCAAAAATCGTTATGAAGAAGTTGAAGACCGTCACTCGCTTGAAAATCCACTAGGCGCGGTACAGATGGGTCTTATCTACGTCAATCCAGAAGGTGTCGATGGCAATCCTGACCCGCTAAAAACCGCGCAAGACATTCGTACCACTTTTGGTCGTATGTCGATGAACGATGAGGAAACAGTGGCGTTAACCGCAGGCGGTCATACTGTCGGTAAATGTCACGGCAATGGTGATGCAACCTTGTTAGAAGATGAGCCCGAAGGCGCTGGCATACAGGAGCAAGGTATGGGCTGGCGCAATCCAAAAGGTAGCGGTCATGGTATCGATACGGTCTCAAGTGGTATTGAGGGCGCGTGGACGACGCATCCGACGCGCTGGGATCATGAGTACTTTGAGCTGCTCTTTAACCATGAGTGGGCGCTGACCAAAAGCCCTGCTGGCGCGTGGCAGTGGGAGCCTATCGATATTAAAGAAGAAGACAAGCCCGTCGATGCACATGATCCCAATGTACGACGCAATCCGATGATGACGGACGCTGATATGGCGATGATTAAAGACCCTGAATATCGCAAAATCTCAGAGAATTTTCATAACAACCCTGAATACTTTGACGAAGTATTTGCCAAAGCTTGGTTTAAATTGACGCATCGTGATTTAGGTCCTAAATCTCGCTACTTAGGTGCTGATGTACCCGCAGAGGACTTTACGTGGCAAGACCCTATTCCTAAAGGTAATGCAGATTTAAGCGATAATGATATTACAGCGCTAAAGCATAAAATCTTAGAAAGTGGTATCGAGCATCGTGAGCTGATCATTACGGCATGGGATAGCGCACGCACCTTTAGAGGCTCAGACTATCGCGGCGGCGCAAATGGAGCGCGTATTCGCCTAGCTCCGCAAAAAGACTGGATGGGTAATGAGCCTGAGCAGTTAGCACGTGTCCTTGAGGCGTTAACGCAAATTCAGTCGGACTTCGATAAAGAGATTAGCATTGCAGATCTGATCGTGCTCGGCGGTAGTGCTGCGATTGAAAAAGCAGCGGCAGATGCAGGCGTTGAGATAGAAGTACCCTTTAATCCAGGTCGCGGCGACGCAACTGATGAGATGACTGAGGCCGAGAGCTTCTCTGATTTAGAGCCACTCCATGATGGCTATCGTAACTGGATCAAAGGTAGTCATCGAGTATCGCCTGAAGAGATGCTATTAGATCGCACCCAGCTTATGGGCTTGAGCGCACCTGAGATGGTCGTACTTATCGGCGGTATGCGTGTCCTCGACACCAACTACGAGCATAGCCAGCACGGCGTTTTTACCGAGCGCGCTGGAGTACTGAGCAATGATTTCTTCGTTAATTTAACAGACATGGACTATACTTGGCATCCTGTCAAAACCGACGATAATAACGCGCCAGCAGTATACGAAGTCCGCGAACGTGCAAGTGGTCAAGTTAAATGGCAGGCAAGCCGTGTCGATTTGGTATTTGGATCAAACTCCATACTTCGCGCTTATGCTGAGCTATACGCTCAAGACGATAATCTTGAGAAGTTCGTCCATGACTTTGTCAAAGCATGGAGCAAGGTTATGACTGCCGATCGTTTTGATTTAGCTCAGTAAGCTTAGTCTTAATTTAACATCCGTTTTAGTAAAAGCCATCTTATATAGGTGGCTTTTTTATGCTCTTTTTTTTATATTCCAAAATATCATAAATTCATGACCATTTATTATATACAAGAATAATAGCTTTGCTCTACACTAGCTTTTTGATACGTCTATAGCTGGTGGTGTGTACTTACCCCATCAGCTACTGTCATATGATACATGACTATTATTTGAGGATTAGGGTATGGCAATCGATATGGTGGTCAATCAGCGCCACTTACAAATTCAGCTCAAGCAATTAGAGACTGTATGGCATACCGTGATAAACGGCTACAATCTGAGCCAAGCGGCAACCGTACTACATACTAGCCAATCAAGTCTATCCAAACACATTGCCGCGCTTGAGAACCAGCTCAAAGCTGAAGTATTTGTGCGTCAAGGCAAACGCCTCACAGGGCTTACGCCGATGGGTACTGCTTTGCTGCCGCATATCGAAGCGATATTTGCTGAAATTCGCACTATTGAAAATCTCAGCCTCGATCATACCAATCCTAATATAGGGACACTGACCATCGCCACAACCCACACCCAAGCGCGTTATGTATTACCGCAGGTGGTCAAAGAGTTCAAAGAGCGCTTCCCTAAGGTAAATCTCATCCTTCAACAAGCGGACCCTGAGACTATCGCGCAAATGGTCATTCGCGGGCAGGCCGATATTGGTATCGCAACTGAGTCGCTACTGCATAATAACTATTTGCGCTGTCATCGCTATTACGACTGGACCCATCGTATTATCCTACCAAAAGACCATGAGCTGGCGGGTCTTGAGTCCATCGATCTGCCAACGCTGGCAAGCTACCCTATTGTGACTTATCATGGCGGCTTTACAGGACGCGGCGCTATCGATAAAACTTTTGAGGCGGCAGGACTTGAGCCTGATATCGTCCTTGCTGCGCTTGACGCAGATGTGATTAGCACTTATGTCGGATTGGGATTAGGTATTGGAATTATCGCTGAAATGGCGTTTGAGCCCAGCCATTATCAAAACCTAGTCGCCATTCCAGTCGATCATTTTGGGCGCTTTACCAGCTGGATGGCAGTACGTGACGATGCTGAAATTCGCCAATATGGCCGCGCTTTTATAGAGCTTTGTCAGCAGCAGTTCGATCACAAAGGGGTCGTTTAAATATCACTTTTTTGCTAAAGTTTCATAGATAAAAATATAGACCCGCGATAGACTCAGCTTAATCTGAATACTTCTATCGCGGGCTTGTTATTGATTAGCAATTATAGACAATAGCCGCATTATTAAGATTTGTTATCACAGCTCACTCTCACCTTTATATTTGACTCTCACGCCCCATTATAGTAGCTATCAAGCGTTTGAGGCTTTTTTATGCAGATTTAAAAAGACAATAAAAATAACACTGCTTAAAAGCTAAAAACGGTTTTTACACTCATAATGATAAGGTGATTTATGACCAATACTATTCCTATATCCTTCTTAGATCTAGCACCTGTACCGACTGGCGCTTCTACCGCTGACGGCATCGCCCAAACAGTAGAGATTGCGCAAACTGCTGAAGACATCGGTTTTAATCGCTACTGGATGGCGGAACACCACAATATGCCAGGTATTGCCAGTGCAGCGACCTCAGTACTCTTGTCCCACATCGGCAGCCAAACCAAGCGTATTCGTATTGGTGCTGGCGGCATTATGCTACCCAATCATGCGCCTTTAGTCGTCGCTGAGCAGTTCGGCACGCTACAAGCCTTGTACGGTGATCGTATTGATTTGGGACTTGGTCGTGCGCCCGGTACCGATGGCGCCACCTTTAAAGCATTAGGGCGTACAATGAATGATGCCGAGCGCTTCCCGCAAGAGGTACAAGAGCTGCTCTATCTACTAGGTAATGATAGTGATAATAGCCCCGTACAAGCCTTTCCTGGGGCGCGCTCCAATGTACCGATCTGGATACTAGGCTCATCCTTGTTTGGCGCAACGCTAGCCGCGCATCTGGGACTGCCTTATGTATTTGCATCACATTTTGCCCCGCAAGCGCTCACGCAAGCAATAGCGACTTACCGCGCGCAGTTTAAACCATCGAAATACTTGGATAAGCCCTATGTGATGCTGGCGGCTAATTTGCTGCTCGCTGATGATGAGGCTACCGCGCACTATCACTTTACCTCAGCGCAGCAGAGCTTTGTACGTTTGCGCCGCGGTGAGCGCGGACAGATGCCAAAACCCACTCATAGTATGGATGCCATCTGGAGCCCTGCTGAAAAGGTCATGGTCGATAGCGCTCTGTCAGTATCGTTCATCGGTAGCGTGGAGACGGTGCAGCCTAAACTCGCAGCATTCATCGCTCAGCATCAGCCAGATGAGCTGATCGTTACCGCCAATATCTATGATCAAGCGGCGCGTCTGCGTTCACTTGAACTTACACCTGAGCTAAACTTGTTTACTTTACAATCTATCGCTAGCCCTGCATAATTATTTTATAATTATTATAGGAAGAATAGAATGGAAGTCACTACCGTCATGGGTGCGTCTTTAATGATTGGCTCGTCAATATTTTTGTATATTGTTGCTTTGATCATCGTTTTAGCTTTTTTTGGTTATCTCACTTATCGTGTCAGTCCTAAAGGCAAAGCCCGCCGTGAAGAGAGACGTAATAGACGCAAGTAGCTGTCCTCTTAAATTAAAAAAACCTTCTATTTGAATAAGTAGAAGGTTTTTTTTGGCTTCCCTTTAACTTAAAAACGCTACATCAGTCCAAGCAGCCGCAGTACTGCCGCTCCAATAGCCATACCAAACATACCGACTACTGTCGTAAATGCCAAGATGTTTGCCGCCAAAATATCGTTGCCACCCATTGCTTTTGCCATCACATAACTAGCAGCAGCGGTAGGAGATGCTACCATAAGAAATAGCACACCCATATGTACACCTGATAGTCCAAAAGCTAAACCAACTAAAATAGCGATAATCGGTGCAATAATAATACGTCCGATACTTGCCTGCATAGACAAGCCTGAGGGATGCAGCATGGATTTTAGGTCGATGCTCGCGCCTGCGCATATAAGCGCTAAAGGCAGTGCGACTGCTGCAAGCAAATCTCCTGTCGTATGGATAACGCCTGCGATTGGCGGTAGTGGCAGAGCTTTATAAACAAAGGCAGCAAGTAGCGCTAAGATGAGCGGGTTGGTAAAGAGTTTTTTGACAATCATAATGGTGCGTGTTGTCCAAGTATCATCGACGCTTTTGGACACGCGGCTCAAGGTAATGACAGCTAAGATGTTAAATAATATCGTGACGATACCCATATAAACGGCACCGATACTCAAACCGATATTGCCATAAGCGTTGGCGACGGTTGCAAGACCAATAATCGCCATGTTGCTACGAAAGACCCCTTGTACAAAAACCCCTTGATCGGTCGGCGCACGAATAAAGCGTTTGGCGTAAATCTCGCTTCCAATAAATAAGATAAAGGTGACGATGATGCCTGCAATAATAAGAACAATTTGTTTCGAGTAATCCACCTCACTATCGACTACGCTAAAAAACAGTAGCGCAGGCAGACAGTAGTTGAAGACAAAATAAGAGCCTTGATCGATAAAGGTCTGACTGATCTCGCCGCGTTTTTGCATAAAAAAACCCAACCCCATCAAAAACAGGTTGGGCAGTACGATAGTAATGGCAAAGACAATAGCGTCAATCATAGACAGGCTCAAGTCAGCGGGACTTAAAATAGCAAAGATGGCAGGTGCTCAAAGCTCAAGCACCTTGTAGGTGACTTTTATGAGCCCAGCGCTGCTTTGGCTTTTTTCTGCTTTTTGACAGTCATAGCAAGTAGCTGAATCGCCGCTGGCGTAACCCCGCTGACGCGCCCTGCTTGCGCTAGTGTCGCAGGACGTACTTTGCTAAGCTTTTGCACGATCTCATTAGAGAGACCTGAGACCATGCTGTAATCAAAGTCAATGGGCAGCGCGGTATTCTCTAGGCGCTTCATCTGATCAATGTCGTCTTGCTGGCGATCGATGTAGCCTGCGTACTTGACTGATATCTCAATCTGTTCACCAACCAAGGTATCGACGTGCGAATCTGTAATCGCTGCAATATCAGCAAAATTTATTTGTGGACGTTTTAGCAAATCAAAAGCCGTCGCTTCTTTGGATAACACCTCGCCTGTTTGCTCAGCGACCTTTTGTCCTAAAGCATTGGTAGGGGTTGCCCACATGTCTTTTAGGCGCGCAGACTCAGTAGCAATGGCTTCCATTTTTTTCTCGTAGGCTTGCCAGCGTTCGTCATCCACCAAACCGAGCTTACGACCCGTCTCAGTCAAGCGTTGATCCGCATTATCTTCACGTAGTAATAAGCGATACTCGGCACGGCTGGTAAACATGCGATACGGCTCGGTGGTGCCATGAGTGATTAAATCATCGACGAGTACGCCAAGATACGCTTCATCGCGGCGCGGGGTCCAAGTATCATACTCACTATTGTTAGTGGTCACTAACGCCGCATTCGTTCCTGCGAGCAAACCCTGCACGCCTGCTTCTTCATAGCCTGTTGTACCGTTGATTTGACCAGCAAAATACAAGCGATCAATAGATTTGGTCTCAAGCGTTGGCTTTAGATTTTGTGGATCAAAATAATCGTACTCAATCGCATAGCCTGGACGGGTAATGTGTGCGTTTTCTAAGCCTTTCATACTATGAATAAACTCAAGCTGCACATCAAAGGGTAAGCTGGTTGAGATGCCATTTGGATACAATTCGTGCGTAGTCAGACCTTCTGGTTCAATAAAGATTTGATGACTGTCTTTATCCGCAAAGCGGTGAATCTTATCTTCAATCGATGGGCAATAACGTGGTCCCACGCCTTCGATTTTGCCTGAGAACATTGGTGAGCGATCGAGATTCTCGCGGATGATGTCATGGGTACGCGCATTGGTATGAGTAATATAGCAGTTGACTTGCTCAGGGTGCATTTGGACATCGCCCATATAGCTCATCACCGGAAGCGGTGTATCACCCGGCTGTACCGTCATCACACTAAAGTCCACCGTGCGCGCATCGATACGTGCGGGCGTGCCTGTCTTTAGGCGACCTACTGGCAGTTTGAGCTCACGCAAACGGTCTGCCAATTTAATAGAAGGCTGATCCCCTGCGCGTCCGCCTTTTGAATTCTCAAGCCCAATATGAATAACACCGCCCAAGAAGGTGCCCGAGGTCAGAATAACCGTCTCAGTCTTAAAGATAATACCAGTGGAGGTGACAACCGCCGTCGCGCGACCGTTCTCTACCAAAATATCATCAGCACCTTGTTGGAATAGATCCAGATTAGGCTGGTTCTCAAGCGTATGACGAATGGCAGCTTTGTACAAGATACGATCCGCTTGTGCGCGCGTGGCACGTACGGCAGCACCTTTACGACTGTTTAACACCCGAAACTGTATGCCAGCTTTATCCGTTGCAAGCGCCATAGCACCGCCCAACGCATCAATCTCACGCACTAGATGTGATTTACCGATACCGCCAATAGCAGGATTACAGCTCATCTGCCCAAGCGTCTCGATATTATGCGTGAGCAGCAAGGTCTGCGCGCCCATGCGAGCCGCCGCTAGTGCCGCTTCGGTACCAGCATGACCGCCACCGATCACGACCACATCGTAAGTTTTTGGGTATTGCATGCGTGCCTCGCTTGACAGATAACGTCAATAAAAAAAATAGTCGCTAATTATAACAATATTCGACGGTTAATAGCAGACCGTATTGTACAGTCATAGATAGGCACTGCTAGTCATTATCAACGCGGCGCGCAGGACTCAAGGGTACGATACGATCCGCCTGACCGCTGGCAAGCATATGCTGGCTGCCATAGCCTTCTGGATTAATCTGTAAGTACGCATTCATCTTACCAATCGCCTCGCCATCGTCGCTCGCTAGTATTCTAGCTTGAATCACCTCAACGGGTGGCAGCGGTAGGTTTTTGAGTAGTGCAAGTAGCAGATCGTTATCACCTTTATTAACGACTAATTCGATGAGCTGACGCGCGTCAATCGGTAGATCTGGCGTGTTCTGCGCTAGCAGTGCTAAATGATAAGCACCAGTCGGATCTTGATCGGCAACAACGCGCTGTTCGATTGCGATATAGGTCGCTTCAGTTGCCCCGCCTGCGACGCTTAACTGATGGATACATTTGAGCGCTGAATTTGGTTCATTCCCAGCCATATCAATGATGCGCGTTGATTCAGTTTTGAGATGCTCGCGGCGCTTTTCAATGGCAGCTTGCTCAGTGTTTTTTTGATTATTTAATTCTTGAGTTGTCATAAGTGTCTCTTATTATTTATATAAAAGTATTGCGCGCTTTTTTATCTTTTACGCTTTTTATCATGTCAGCTATATGGGACTAACGTCTATAAAAACAAGGGGTTATATAGACAATAAAAATCCCAAGCCATCTAGCTATAAGATGACTTGGGACTAAGTATCAAACGATATACAGTACCGATCTAAAACGGTTATATATTAAGCCGCTGGACTGTTTGCCTCTACCAAAGGCTTAAGCTCACCTGATTGGTACATTTGCAAGATAATATCTGAGCCGCCCATCAATTCACCATCGATCCATAATTGCGGAAACGTTGGCCAGTTCGCAACTTTTGGCAACGTTGCACGAATCTCTGGATTCTCTAAAATATTGACAAAAGCAAAAGGACGGCCAATCTGCGTCAATACTTCGATCGAGCGCGCTGAAAATCCGCACTGCGGGAACTGCGGCGTACCTTTCATATAGATAATGACTTTATTATCACGGATTTGATCGCGGATCAATTGTTCAACATCGTTTGCTGCGTTTGGGGTTTGCTCGCTCATAAAAGCTCCTAATGGTAAAAGGTTAAAATTTGATTGGATATCTGTGCTACATGGGGTGATCAAAGGTTTATTGCAAGCAATACTCAGTAATTGAGAGCCTGATGGTCTCATCTAAAGATGACGTACCCTATTGTATTAAGTACTTTCACTGGGCACCAATAATACCACGGCGCTTGCCATTATGCCCTCTTGGCGACCCGTAAATCCAAGCTTTTCGCTCGTAGTCGCTTTGACACTGATATTACTGATGTCAGTTTGTAAGTCGCTGGCGATATTAGCACGCATGGCTTCATTGTAAGGCGCGATTTTGGGTCGCTCGCACATAATGGTAATGTCCGCATT
>NZ_JBQQFC010000050.1:0-12416 GCF_052258445.1 Psychrobacter sp. T6-1 | reverse complement strand
ATCTATGTCAATGAAGGCGCTGAGGACAACCTAGATTCAACGGTGCGCTTTTTTACCTCAGCGCGCTCAGCTTATGTTTCAGGACAAGTCGTACGTGTAAGCGAAGGCAATACAGTTGATATCGATTGGACGCAGCCTTTGGGCGGCAAAACCATGCTAGTGACAGGGGCAAGCCGTGGTATCGGTGAGGCAATCGCTCGCGTTCTAGCCCGTGAAGGCGCCCATGTTATCTGCCTCGATGTTCCGCAGCAGCAAGCGGACTTGCAAAAAGTCGCCAGCGAAATCAGTGGTTCAGTCTTGACGGTCGATATCACAAGCGAAGACGCAGGCAAAGAGATTGCGACAGCGGCGCAAAAACGTGGCGGACTTGATGCTGTCATCCACAATGCTGGCGTCACTCGTGATAAGACACTTGCCAAGATGGATGAGCAAAAGTGGGATATGGTTATCAATATCAACTTAGGTAGTATTGCTCGAATCAATCGCTACTTGCTTGATAACGAGGTACTCAATGAGGATGCGCGTATCGTTTGTGTCTCGTCAATCTCAGGTATCGCAGGCAACATGGGTCAAACTAACTATGCGACCTCAAAAGCGGGCGTTATCGGCCTTGTCAATTCAACAGCTAAGCAGTTGGATAACAATGATAAAGGCATGACGATCAATGCTGTTGCGCCAGGATTTATTGAGACGCAAATGACAGAAGCGATTCCATTTGCTATTCGTGAAGCAGGTCGCCGCATGAACTCTATGAGCCAAGGCGGCTTGCCAGTTGATGTAGCCGAAACTATCGCTTGGTTTGCATCACCTGCCTCTGGTGGTCTTAATGGCAATACTGTACGGGTTTGTGGTCAAAGTCTGCTCGGTGCATAAGCGTTTGCTTGTTGTATAATTTACGGGTTGTATGAAAAGTTATTTTGAGAAATAATAATATAAGTTATTGATAACCTTTATTATATTCTTACAAAATCACAAATTATTACTATTAAATATAAATTAAGCTGCCCTAGGGTGGCTTTTTTATGATAAAAACACAGCCTAATCTACCAAATTTGCTCTTGCTTTACTTATTATATTTAAACTTATTATATTTAAACCTTGCCTTATTAGGATTGACTTATGTCAGACAAATATTATGATGCGTTGCCAAAAGCGCATACTACTTACGCCAATATCATCAAAAGCTTGCTGCCTACTGGTGAAAAGGCCAGCAAAGACTCATTGCCAAACGCCACTTATCATGTCGAGAACTTGCATATCGATCAAAGCAATCTAGACGATTATCGCAAGATTTGCGGTTTTGCGGACAATGGCAAGATTCCGATTACCTATTTTGCAGTGCTATCACAAGCGCTACAGATGAATATGATGGTCAAAGAGTCCTTTCCTTTTGCGATGCTAGGACTTGTCCATGTAGATAATAGTGTCACTCAGCACCGTCCTATTGGTGAGCGCGAAACGGTGACTATGTCTGTGGCGTTCGCCAATCTACGTGAACACAATCAAGGTCAGCAGTTTGACTTTGTGACGACTGTCAAATCAGGGGATGATGTCGCTTGGGAGGGCACATCGACGTATCTATCTCGCGGCAAAACGTCTAGCAGCAAAAGCAAAAAGAGTGCGCCGCGTCCTGTCACTGTCAAGCCGATGATCGATGAAGAGGGCGTGCACAGTGTCTTTGAGGTACCAGAGGATATCGGTCGCCGTTACGCCTTTATTTCAGGAGATTTTAATCTCATTCATTTGCATCCCTTGTCCGCGCGCGCGTTTGGCTTTCCAAAAGCGATCGCTCACGGTATGTGGTCAAAGGCTAAGAGCTTGGCGCTTATCGCTGACTTGCCTGATGCTTGTAAGGTTGAGGTGTCCTTTAAATTACCAATATTTTTGCCATCAGAAGTAGAGCTGATCTCAGAACCTGTGGCTAAGCTTAACGACGCAGCAGACAAGTGCGTATTTGGTCTCTATAGTGCCAAAAACGATAAGCCGCACCTGACAGGTCATATTGAGCTTGTAGACGCGGACGCCTAGTTATTCGTTATGCTAATGGCTTACTCTTAGCTAAGCGCTTATTACTAGCTGATAGGCGCTTAGCAAAAGCTATCACTATCGCTTTATGACAAGCGTATTTTTTATTGACTATGAATAGAACGATTATGACTGAATCTACTCAAAACTTGGATGTGACATCTAGCAACGACGCTAAGAATAATGACGCTAAAAGTAATGACGCCAATGTTCAATACATTGATACTGATAACGGTATTGCCCTCAATCAAGCTTTGCAGCCCTATTTTCGCCCGGACGCGCAGACTATTGTTTGCGGCGCGTTAGATGATGACAAGATAGCTGCACTGGTAAAAGCGGGTGTTGAACTGGTTATCAATCTGCAACCTGATGACGAGCTCGTCTTTGATGAAGCTAATGCGGTCCAGCAAGCAGGCATGAGCTATGAGCAGCTACCTATTAGTGGGGCCAATGATCTCAAGCAGCTTAACATCTTAGCGTTTGATAATATTTTGCGACAGCACCATGGCAAAAAAATTGCGATGCATTGCGGCTCTGGCAATCGTGTTGGTGCGGCGATAGCCCTGCGAGCAGGATGGCTACGCGGTCGCAAGATGGATACTGCTATGGCACGTGGACAAAGGCATGGACTGACTGGTTTAGAAGAAGAAGTGCGTAATCGCTTGCTCGTTCCGCGATAATCAGTGTACAGTCCAAACACCCAACACAAAATAGGCGACCTTTGGGTGGCCTTTTTTTATAAGTAATAAAAATCAATTATTTAAGTCACTATAAACGGAAGTATTATGACCAAGCATACTGATACCGACTTTGAGCTGCGTATCGCGCAGATATTTAATGATTTGCAATTGGATGACGCGCCAGCGGGCGGGGCACTAGTTGTCTATCAAGCAGGCGAATGTATTATGCAGGCGAGTGTCGGTATGGCGCAAAAGGATATACCTTGGCAGGCTGATACCTTATCCTTGAATTTTTCGACAGGTAAAGGGGTACTCTCAACCCTTATTCATGTTTTGGTGTCACAGGGTTTACTCGACTATGATGCCGCGATTGCCAGCTATTGGTCAGATTTTGCCGCTAACGGTAAAGCAGATATCACTTTAAGGCAGGTTCTATCTCATCAGGCCAATCTATTTGCGATCTCCTCTATTGAGACCGATAGCGAGACATTGATCGACTGGCAAGCGATGCTGGCAAAAGTTGCGGCTATGCCAATGACTAAACCTGATGCCAACAGCAAAACTGGCGATGAGTATGAGAGCGCCTATAGCGCCCTAATCTTTGGTTGGGTGCTTGGTGGATTAATAGAAGCGGTCACTGATATGACTCTAGCACAAGCCCTGCGTCACTATTTAACAGAGCCGCTAGGGATAGCAGATAGCTGTTATTTTGGCGTGCCTGAGGCCAAGGTCAATACAGTGGCTAAGCTCGTTAAAGACTTTGAGCCATCAGAGCAAGACAGCCTGCAACCCTCTTCACAAACAGGTGCTAAGCGTCACAAACCGGTATTGAGAGTAGACTCACCTAAAACCCTTGAGATGTATCAAAGCCTGCCAAGCTATCACTGTTGGCAACAGCGCGCCTTGGATAAGCAAGTTGAATCGTCAAACGCGCAAACAGAACTAAACACCGCTCAAATCAACCGCTTGTACTTTGATCATAGCGCTATCAATGCCAATAACTACAGAGCTGCGCTCGTACCGTCCAATCGGCAGCCGATAAATTATCATACCGATGAGGTACTAAAGGCCGTTATACCCGCCGCCAATGGTGTGGCATCAGCGAAGGCACTAGCAACTATTTATGCCATGTTAGCAAACGGCGGCGTTTGGCAAGGCAAAACCATCATCGATAAGCAGACATTTACGCAGCTAGCGGCAGCACAGTCAAACAGTATGGACGCGGTTATGCCGGCAGCAATGAATTGGCGTCTTGGGTATCACCGTCTATTTAGCGTCTGCAATGAGACGGATATTGGGTTTGGTCATATGGGTTATAACGGTTCTGTCGCTTGGTGTGATCCAGCGCAGCAATTATCGTTTGCTTTTGTCCATAATTTTGATACCACGATGCTTAATGATATTCGTCAGTTTGCGCTGACAGAAGCGGTTTTGTCTTTGATAAATAAAAACTAGCGCTTAGCAGATGACGCTTAAACCTATCACCCCACCTAGTTGATATCAGGCGTCATCTTTAATAATTTAGGTGCGCTTAAACCATGGACAAAGATAGAGATGAGTATCACAATACTACAGACTACCCATAGTTTGATGGCGTCCTCATCGGCAAAATAGCCTTGATTGAGCGCATAGGAGAGGTAATATAGCGTACCGATACCGCGGATACCCAATGCTGATATAGCATATTTTTCGGTGCGATGCATATCGAGTCCAGACAAAGCGATAATGCCGCCAAGCGGTCTTATTATGAGCAAAAAGACAAAGCTTACGATATAGACTTGCCAAGTGAGCTCAAAATTAGACTGCAATCCTTGACCGATAAGCATACCAAAAGTCACCAGCACAAGTGACATGAGCAAACCCTCAGACTGCTCGGCAAAATCGTGTAGTTCTTCGTGATAGCTGTGCTCATGTTCTGAACGTCGAAACGAAAATGCGGCGACAAATACTGCGATAAAACCATAGCTATGTACGTACTCTGCGATCCCATAGGACAATAATGTCAACGCGATAACAACGTAGCCTTGCGAGATAATGGTCTCACGAGAGTGCCTGGAGAATACCGCTTTTGCCATCAGTTTACCGACGATGACACCGACAAGCACACCGACGCCGATCTGCCATAACACATCTTGCAAAAACCATGAACCCAGCATCTCAAGGCTAAAGCGCTTACCTTCACTATAGGCCTCTGCTATCTTTATAGCCAAATAGACAAAAGGAAATGCCAAACCATCATTGAGCCCTGCCTCTGAGGTCAAAGTAAAGCGCGGCGTATCTTCACCGCCTGTATTAGGCGGCCCAACTTGAATGCTAGAGGCCAGCACAGGATCAGTCGGAGCCAATACCGCACCCAGCAAAATAGCAGCGCCAAGGCTTAAACCAAAGGTGTAATAGCCAAGAATCGCCATCGCAAAGATACAAATGGGCATAGTGATCAATAACAAACGTACGGTTGGACGCCACATCTGCCAAGCCAATTCGGTATCGATCTTGATGCCTGCGCCAACCAAAGAGACGAGTACAACGACCTCAGTGAGCTTTTCGATAATGATGCCGTTCTCTAACGGATCCAAAAATGATAAGGTAAGCCAAAAGTAGCCAATAATGGCACCAAAGCTCACCTGTAGCATAGGTAAAGAGATTGGAACACGTTTGGATATGAGCGGAAATAAAGAGCCAAATAAAAAGGCCATACCACCGATTAATAACAGCAGATTGTAATTCTCAATCATAAGGTTTGTACGCACCGATATTGTAGTTTTTAATTTTTAGTTTTTGAGATGTAAAAAGCTTGTCAATAAAACCTCATTTATCATGACGATAAACCATCAGTGTTTTCGCAAAAAAACGTTATCAAAGACGCAAATACGTTGTGTTTTGGTAGAGTATCCTACTCACAAAAAAGCCAGCACGAATGCTGGCTATATCAGTACTTCTTGACTGTTAACTTTATAGAGTCTTAGCGCTCAACTTGACTCACATCACGTACCGCACCTGTATCGGCGCTAGTGGTCATCGCTGCGTATGCTCGAAGAGCAGGGGAGACGTGACGCTCGCGATCCACTGGTTTCCATGCATTGCGCTCGCGCGCTTCCATCTCAGCGCGGCGCGCGGCCAAATCTTCATCGCTGACATCCATATTGATAGTTCTATTAGGAATGTCAATATGTATAGTATCGCCCTCGATAACAAGACCTATCGCGCCGCCCTCTGCTGCCTCTGGGCTGGCATGACCGATTGACAAGCCTGAGGTGCCACCAGAGAAGCGACCATCGGTGAGTAGAGCACACTGCTTGCCCAACCCTTTGGACTTAAGATACGTCGTTGGATAGAGCATCTCTTGCATACCAGGACCACCTTTGGGCCCTTCATAGCGAATAATAACCACATCTCCTGCGACAATTTGATCCCCTAGTACTGCCTCAACAGCCGCATCCTGTGACTCAAATATACGCGCACGCCCTGTAAACACTAGGTTGCTCTCATCAACGCCTGCGGTCTTGACCACGCAGCCGCGCTCAGCAATATTGCCGTACAGTACCGCAAGGCCGCCATCTGCCGAGTAAGCATGCTTGGCGCTACGAATACAGCCTGACTCACGGTTGACATCGAGATTAGGCCACTCTTTGGCTTGTGAAAAGGCCTCAGTCGTACGTACGCCGCCTGGGGCTGCAATATAACGCGCGCGCGCCTCAAGATTATCAGGATTCATAATATCCCACTTATCGATAGCCGCGCGCATAGAGGGACTATGGATCGTTGGAATGTCTGTTTTGAGCAGCCCTGCGCGATCAAGTTCAGCGAGTAATGCCATAACGCCGCCCGCTCTATGCACATCTTCCATGTGGTATTTTTGCGTAGCAGGGGCAACTTTGGATAGACAAGGTACGCGTCGACTGAGACGATCGATATCTGCCATCTTAAAGTCAATTTCCGCCTCATTAGCCGCGGCTAATAGATGCAAAATCGTATTGGTTGAGCCGCCCATAGCGATATCGAGGCTCATGGCATTCTCAAACGCCGCTTTGCTCGCGATAGAGCGCGGTAATACTGAGTCATCATCCTGCTCGTAGCGGCGCTTGGCTAGATCGACAATAGTACGACCTGCTTCTAAGAATAGCTCACGGCGCAAGGCATGGGTGGCAAGTAGTGAACCATTACCAGGTAAAGATAAACCTAGCGCTTCGGTCAAGCAGTTCATCGAGTTGGCAGTAAACATGCCTGAACATGAGCCGCAAGTAGGACAGGCAGACACCTCGATCGCTAGGACATCCTCATCGCTGATCGTATCGTCAGCGGCGTCCATCATCGCATCGACTAGATCCAATTTGCGAATGGCATTACCTTTACTATCTGTCGCTTGTGCATCGCTTTGACCGTCATTGTTATGGCTATGAGCGACAGTACTGGCAATCACTTTACCTGCCTCCATAGGGCCACCTGAAACGAAGACGACTGGGATGTTCAAACGCATAGCTGCCATAAGCATACCAGGGGTAATTTTATCGCAGTTAGAGATACAAACGAGCGCATCAGCACAGTGAGCATTGACCATATATTCAACAGAATCTGCGATCAAATCGCGACTGGGCAAGGAGTAGAGCATACCGCTGTGACCCATAGCAATACCATCATCAACTGCAATAGTATTGAACTCTTTGGCCACGCCGCCTGCTTTTTCAATCTCACGGGCGACCAATTGTCCTAAATCTTTTAGGTGCACATGACCCGGTACAAACTGCGTAAAAGAGTTAGAGATTGCGATAATAGGTTTGCCAAAATCACCATTGGTCATGCCAGTTGCGCGCCACAACGCTCGTGCGCCTGCCATATTACGACCGCCAGTAGAGGTTTTTGAGCGATAATCCATGGGATATTCCTTACGTTTTAAAAGGGTGTTAATTTGACACAGGAGTGAGTGCTTTGAGGGTTAATAATCGCTAGTAATAGGTTTATAAGCGAATAGCTGTCTTAAGTTATTCGATACGCTCCAAAATAGCCGCCTCAAACCAAGGCAGCTTGTCTTTGTCAGCTTCAAGTTTGGCAATGAGGGCTAAAGCATGCGTCGCTGGCAGTTGCTGATAGTCGCTACTGACCTCAAAGATAAGTACGGACTCATCAGTTGTGCCGTTCTCATCAATACTGACCAGTTTTTGTTTGCCGTTTTTATAAAGTACATCGACACGGCCAAAAAACTGCCAGTCTTTAAAGGCCGCTTTGATAGCGTCTTCCTTATTTTGCATGTACAGCTGCTCGGTGGCTTTGCCTGTATTAGTCCATTGCAAGCGCACGGCTAACTGCAAGGCTTCGCTAAATACGACGACAGAGCCGACCACTTTGATGTGCCAAGGCGTCGATATCAGTGCTTCATCGATACCGATAAGTGTGGCAGCATCCTGAGCGCTCATAGGCGTATTAAATTGAGCAAGCAAGTCAGGCGTTAAAGGATGGCTCTGTTTAACAGCGTCATCTAAGCTATCATAGTGATACAAAAACGGCAATGGTTCATCTTGCGTCACTTGTCTTTTGGTGATTTTACAGTTGTGAATGTGCCATTTGATCAAATCATCAGTGATGGCGTCTGCAAGTATGTAAGCGTTTGGATCTATAGTCGGTTTGACACGGGTATCAAGTGGTATTTGCTCGTAGGTTTCATGAGTATAGGCTACTGCGGCGTCCCCAGCATCCTGATTTGGCTGTACTAAGTCTGGCTGTACTGATATTTTATCGTATGATTGCGTCGAATCCATAGAGTTATCGTCGTCAAAATAGGCTCATAGTATAGCATTTTTGCGCTACTTCTCGCTAATCAATAGTAGCTATATAGGCCATTTAGGCGGCAATAGATGACGTGATAAATAATAGTTTTAAAACAGGTGCACCTTGTAGTTTGCCCCTATATCGTTCACTATAGTTACGCTGATATAAAGGCAAGCTTACCCAAATAAGGATAAAATAATGAGCCAAAACAATTACGACGATAATAATATTTTTGCCAAAATGCTAAACGGTGATATTCCGCATCACAAGGTCTATGAGGATGATAAAACTTTAGCCTTTATGGACATTATGCCGCAAGCAGAGGGTCATGTGCTGGTTATCCCTAAGCAAAAAGCGGTTGATTTAGCTGATCTTGAACCTGAATACGCGGCAGCGGTACTGATGAGTGCTAAAAAGGTAATGAGCGCGCAGCGAGAAGTGTTTGCACGCGAAGGTATTATCCAAATGCAATTAAACGGCGCGCAAGCGGGCCAAACGGTATTTCATTATCACATTCATCTGATACCAGGCAGTATTCATGAATTGGGCGTTCATGCAGCTGCGCAGGCGGACAATGACAAGTTAGCTGAGCTGGCACAAAAGCTTGCAGCAGCGATTGAAAGCTAGCAGTGCACTAACATCAAAGCCTACTAAGCATAAGATAAAGAGTAACTTACGGGTTGCTCTTTTTTTGATTAAAAATGTGTCAAAGCTCCAAAATCAAACTATTGAATCTACTGTTATTTTGGAATTTAGTTGAGGACTATGGTATAAACGTCACCTTTATAGCATGACTGCTCAATTTTTAAGCAGCCATACATTTGATGCTTTTATACAAACTATCGATAACAAGGTGGTTTTAACTACCGGCCCTATTTAGAGGTTTAACTATGCAGAATAAACGCGTGCGCTCTACTATTTTGATGCCCGTATTTATCCCGACAGCGATTGTCATGATATTGCTAGTCATTGGCACTTCGGTCAATCCGCAGCTGGCTAGCGGGGCATTTGAGCAAGTACTAAGTTTTACCACAGAGACTTTTGGCTGGTTTTATATGCTGGCAACGGCGCTGTTTTTGATGTTTATCGTGGTACTAGCGTTTTCTCCTTATGGCGGTATTAAATTAGGTCCTGATCATGGTGAGGCACAGTATAATTTTATAGAATGGTTTGCGATGCTGTTTTCAGCAGGGTACGGTATTGCGTTGCTATTTTATGGCGTCGCTGAACCCGTACTGCATTTTGCCACGCCGCCACTGTCCGAGCCTCAAACCATTGCTGCCGCCAAAGAAGCCATGCAGATTGCTTATTTTCACTGGGGCTTTCACATTTGGGCGATCAATGGAGTAGTGGCGCTAACCTTAGCTTATTTTGCTTATCGTCAAGGCTTGCCTTTATCTATGCGCTCAACGCTTTATCCTATTATTGGCGACAAGATATACGGCCCTATTGGTCATGCGGTCGATGTGTTTGCCATTTTGGGTACTTTGTTTGGACTTGCCACCAGTTTAGGTATTTCAGTCTCGCAGATTAATACGGGTCTAAACTATTTGGTTCCGAGTATTCCTGTGAATACGACTGTGCAAGTCATTGCTATCACGATCATTACCGGTTTGGCACTGATATCAGTATTGGCAGGGATGGACAAAGGCGTTAAACGCTTGTCTATCTTAAATATGATATTGGCGACTTCCTTGATGTTGTTTGTATTTATTGTTGGGCCCTCGGTATTTATACTCAATGCCTTTATGGAAAATACGGGCAGTTATTTGGGTAATATCGTTGAGCGCACTTTTAGCTTGCAGGCTTATCAGCAAGGTGATTGGATTACCAGCTGGACGCTATTTATTTTTGCATGGACGATTTCGTGGTCTCCATTCGTCGGCATATTTATTGCCAAAATCAGCCGTGGTCGCACTATCCGTGAGTTCATCGCGGGCGTGATGCTAGTGCCAACGATCTTTACCTTCTTTTGGTTTGCTGTATTTGGTGATACGGCGCTCAACATGATTATGGTACAAGGCTATGAGTCATTAATTAGTGACGTACAGAACAATCAAGCAATCGCTTTGTTTAAGCTACTTGAGAACTTGCCCTTTACGCAAGTGGTGTCCGCTCTAGCAGTGGTACTTATTGTCACCTTTTTTATTACCTCATCTGATTCGGGCTCTCTAGTTATTGACTCGTTAGCAGCAGGCGGTCGCAGTGATACGCCCGCGTGGCAGCGTACGTTTTGGGTGTTGATATTAGGGGTTGTGGCCTCTGTGCTTTTGCTGGCAGGGGGTTTGCAGGCTTTGCAAACAGCAGCTATCGTCAGTGCTTTGCCGTTTACTATTATTATCTTAATTGCTATGTATGGTATGTGGAAAGCGTTACGCATCGAGGGTCATCGTAACGAGAGTTTGGCGAATGAAAACCATCTACCGCCGCATCTGCTCAAACTTGACGCTTGGCGTGACCGCATTGACTACATCACTGAACAACCTAGCCGCGAGGATGTCTTAGACTATATTAAGGGTACGGTCATGTCATCAATGACTGAGGTGGCCGAAAAGTTTAGACAGACGGGCTGGAAACCTGAGGTAAATTACGATGAGGTCAATAATAGGGCAGTGCTGGAGCTACAACGCGGCGATAACGTCGAGTTCTGGTATGAGGTGCGTCTGACTCATCAAGATACACCTGCCTACTATCAAGAAGGCGTCACCAGCAAAGAGAGCGTTACTAGCGATATACCGCAAGAGCACTATCATCGCGCGCAAGTTTACTTACGACGCGGCGGGCAGACCTATGATTTGTATGGGTATCAAAGCGAGTCTGTGATTAATGATATTATCGATCAGTTTGAAAAATATCTGCACTTTTTGCATGAGTCGCCTGATAGTTTGCCTTGGCGAATGCAGGAACATGACGAGCATATTACTCTTGAACAAGGTAGTGTGTTTGATAAGTAAGCATAAATAGACACACCACTTGCAATATAGCTTTCAACCCTTAAAATAGCGGCTTGCTTTTATTAATATATTTGACTAAATGTAAGCCGTTTTTTATGTCTATAGATACCTTGGATACTCCTGATTTGCACCTGCATCCTGCGACGACTCATCCGTTGTTGCAGCCGCTCAATATCGGCGGCTTAACGATACAAAACCGCTTGATGGTTGCGCCTATGGCAGGAGTGACGGACAATCCGTTTCGCAGATTGTGCAAATCCTTTGGCGCAGGTCACGCGGTCAGTGAAATGATCATCGCGGATACTGCTCTGTATGCACGCAAAAAATCTCTGTACCGTGCCAACTTTGATGGTGAGATTGCGCCGATATCCGCACAAATTGCAGGGGCAGAACCAGACAAGCTTGCCGAAGCGGCACGTTATCAGGTCGATAATGGCGCGCAGATTATTGATATCAATATGGGCTGTCCTGCCAAAAAAGTCTGCCGTAAGCTTGCTGGTTCAGCACTATTGCAAGACGAGGAGTTGGTCGCAAGGTTGCTCGATACAGCGGTCAACGCGGTCAACGTGCCTGTGACCCTAAAAACGCGTTTGGGGTTTGAAAATGGTCGCGAGAATATATTACGGGTGGCCAAGCGCGCTGAGCAAGCAGGGATTGCTGCTATTGCCATTCATGGGCGTACGCGCGAGGATATGTATACCGGCAACGCCAGATATGAGCTGATACGCGCAGTCAAAGACAGCATTGGCATTCCTGTCATTGCCAATGGCGATATCGATAGCGCCGAAAAAGCTCAGCAAGTATACGAGATGACCGGTTGTGATGCCGTTATGATTGGACGCGCGGCGCAAGGGCAACCGTGGATATTTCGAGATATCGAGCACTATCTGCGTACAGATGAGCGTCTGGATGCGCCAAGTGTGAGTGAGATTAAAGATATTGTACTCACGCATTTACAAGAGCTATATGCGTTTTATGGCGAGTACTCTGGTTG